>JAGQYZ010000265.1 GCA_020435865.1 Aequorivita sp.
GTTGTTTGGAAGGTTGCCGCAATCTTTGCGGTTTTGTTGGCTGGCTATTATTACACAACAACTTTGGACACTTCAGTAAAAACTGATATTGCGCAGACAGAAACTTTTTCATTGCCCGATACTTCTGAAGTTATGTTAAACGCAGGTTCAAAAATAACTTATAACAAAAAGAATTGGGCCAATTCCCGCGAGCTTTCTTTGGATGGCGAGGCTTACTTCAAAGTAACAAAAGGAAATAAATTCAGCGTAAAAACCGTTGAAGGCACTGTAAGTGTATTAGGAACACAGTTTAATGTTTTTGCGCGGGATGAGCTTTTTGCTGTTACCTGCTACGAAGGCTTGGTGAGTGTTGCTTTCAACGATACACTTTTAAAAGTGCCAGCAGGAAATAAAATACAGATTGAAAATGGAAAATTAGTGATAAACGAAACTGCCGAAAATCATTCTCCAGTATGGCTTGCCCACGAAAGCAATTTTGAAAACACGCCTTTGGCCATTGTTTTAAAAGAAGTTGAAAGACAGTATCCAATAAAGGTTACTTTGGAAAATGTGGATTCCGAAAAAAGATTCACGGGCAGCTTTACCCACGAAAATCTTGATCTTGCTTTAAAAGCAATCTGTGAGCCCCTTCAATTGCATTATAAAATAGATAAAAACGGAGCAGTACATATTGATGCCAAAAATAGCAAGTAGCTACAAAACCATTTTTTTTCTTTTGGTTTTCTGTGCTTTCGGGGCTAAATCCGTAGCGCAGGAAACTGAAGAAACTACACTCTTGTCTTATTTGAAATCTTTGGAGAAAGAATATAATGTTCGGTTTTCATATGTTCGCGAGGAAGTAGAAGAAGTTACGCTGAAACCACTTTCAAAAGAAAGTGGTTCCATAGAAAATGTGCTTTCGTATCTTCGCAAAAACACACCTTTAATTTACCACCGAATCAACGAACGCTATATTACCATTACTTCCACAGAAAACGATGGTAGTCTTTGTGGACGGATAATCGATTTTGAAACCCAGCTGCCATTGGAAGGCGCAACCATTTTTTCAGAAAATAACTCATTCAACACAATAACAAATGCTGAAGGTTTTTTCTATATCCCTTCACAATATAAAAATGCAAATTTCACAGTCTCGTTTGTGGGCTATAGTTCAATTAAAAAAAACACTTCAAGTTTATCGAAAGGTTGTTCTGCAATACTTTTGATTCCTTCGGTTTCCCAATTGGAAGCAGTGATGGTTCAAAATATTTTTACTAAAGGAATTGATAAAAACTTAGACGGTTCTATTTTGTTTTCAACAGAACATTTTGGGCTCCTTCCGGGGCAAGTGGAAAACGATGTGCTGCAGATTGCCCAGGCCCTTCCCGGTGTAGAAAGTGTAGATGAAACTATTTCAAACATTAATATTCGCGGGGGAACACATGATGAAAATCTTTTGCTTTGGGACGATATAAAAATGTATCAAAGCGGGCATTTTTTTGGACTCATTTCTGCCCTCAATCCAGATATCACCAAAAATATAACTATTTATAAAAACGGAACAAACGCACGTTATGGAGAAGGAGTTTCAGGCGTTATCGATATGCATTCAAAAAATACAATTTCATCAAAAACCGAAGCTGACATTGGGTTCAATTTGATAAACGGAAATGGATTTTTAAATATTCCCATTTCACAAACACTAGGAATTCAAGTTGCCGCACGAAAATCTATAAACCATCTCTGGGAATCTCCTATTTATAATAGTTACACTAAACGTATTTTTCAGGACAGTGAAATTTCAAATATCGAAAACACCGAGAATAATGTCGCAATTACTACCGATGAAAATTTCAGTTTTTACGATTTCAGCACCAAACTACTCTGGGATATTTCGGAACAAGACAAAGTGCGCATCAACTTTTTGACTATTGACAACTCACTGGATTTTACTGAAACCTTGGAAATCAATTCACAATCAAAGACCAGTGAACTGGACCAACGCAGCTTATTGGGTGGCGTTTCGTGGAATCGGCTTTGGAATGACAACCTTGAAACTACAGTATTGGCTTACGGTACTTACTATTTGTTGGATGCAATAAACAAAGACATTTTCACTACCCAGGAGCAAATTCAAAAAAACGAGGTTTTGGAAACTGGTGCTAAACTTGATGCCATCATTGGGCTTTCACAAACTATAAAATTCCAAACGGGGTATCATTTTTCCGAAATAGGAATTGCAAACACACAAGATGTAAATCTGCCTCGATTTCGCAATTATGAAAAAAATGTGTTGCGCACACACGTGCTTTTTGCTGGGTTAAATTATATTTCCATTAATCAAAAAACATCTGTTTTTGGAGGGGTTCGTGGAAATTATTTTTCAAAGTTTGATAAAATTTTGGTTGAACCACGATTGAGTTTGAATCAAAAGTTGGGAAATGGTTTTGCTGTTGAGGTTTTAGGCGAATTCAAAAGCCAAAGTACTACGCAACGAATTGATTTTGAAAGCGATTTCCTTGGAATTGAAAAAAGAAGATGGGTTTTGGCCGACGAAGAAAACACTCCAATCATAAAAAGCAAGCAAGCTTCTGCAGGTTTGGTTTACAGCAAAAAAGGCCTTCTTATGAATTTGGAAGGATTTTATAAAATAGTGGAAAACATAAATAGTGCAAACCAAGGGTTACAAAACCAGTTTCAATTTTCAAAATCCATTGGAAACTATACAGTAAAGGGTGCCGAATTGGTCGTAAACAAAAAAACGAAAACATTTAGTACTTGGCTAAGTTATGTTTACAGTAAAAATGATTATGAATTTGAAAACCTCGAACCATCAACGTTTGCAAACAATCTTGATGTTCAGCATTCCGCTACGCTTGCAGGAACTTATTCCTGGAATGCTTTGAAGATTGCTTTAGGGCTGAATTGGCATAGCGGCAAACCCTACACAATTCCATTGGAAAACTTTGGGACAACCACAGAAGGTGGAGTTACAAGTATTCAATATGATGCTCCAAATAACGAACGATTACCAGATTATTTTCGTGCAGATCTTTCTGCGGAATACCTTTGGAAGCTATCCCCTTCCATAGATGCCAAAATAAATATTGCTCTTTTAAACCTGTTGAATACAGAGAATACTATTAACATCCGTTATGCCTTGGCACGCGATGAAAACAATCAAGTATCAGTAAACCAAATCGAGGAAATTTCTTTGGGAATTACGCCAAACTTTTCATTTCAGGTTTTGTTCTAAAAAAATTACATCCGCTCTGGAACCTCAATTCCCAAAAGGGCAAAAGCACTTTTTATAACTTCTCCAACCGCTTTTGAAATTTTCACTCGGAATGTTTTTTCAGTTTCGTTATCCGTTGCCAAAATAGGCACGTTTTGGTAAAAACTGTTGAATTCCTTAACTAAGTCATAGGTATAGTTTGCAATCAAAGCAGGGCTGTAATTTTCTGCGGCTAACTGAATGGTTTCTGGAAATTGCTGGATAATTTTAATAAGCTCTTTTTCCTTTGGATGCATTTCAAAAGATGTCAAATCTAAAACATTAGAGACTTCGCCGGCTTTTCTTAAAATTGATTGTATCCTCGCATAGGTATATTGAATAAATGGCCCCGTATTTCCTTGAAAATCCACACTCTCTTCAGGGTTGAAAAGAATTCGCTTTTTCGGATCAACTTTCAGAATATAATATTTCAAAGCCCCCAAACCAATTATTCTGTATAGTGCTTCTTTTTCTTCTTTTGAAAAATCATCAATTTTTCCAAGCTCTTCAGAAATAGTTCGGGCAGTCTCGGTCATTTGAGTGATTAAATCATCGGCGTCAACCACAGTTCCTTCACGGCTTTTCATTTTTCCCGAAGGCAAATCAACCATTCCATAACTTAAATGAAACAGATTTTTAGCCCAACTGTAGCCAAGTTTTTTCATAATCAAAAACAGTACTTTAAAATGATAATCCTGCTCATTGCCAACAGTGTAAATCATTCCACCAACGTCTGGATGGTCTTTTACACGTTGAACTGCTGTTCCAATATCCTGAGTCATATAAACTGCAGTACCATCACTACGTAAAACCAGTTTTTCATCGAGGCCGTCTTCAGTTAAATCGCACCAAACGGAGCCATCGTCTTTCATAAAAAAGACGTCTTTTTTGATTCCTTCTTCAATAATATCTTTTCCTAAAAGGTAGGTGTCACTCTCGTAATAATAAAAATCAAAATCTACACCTATCGACTTATAAGTTTCCTCAAAACCTGCATACACCCACCCGTTCATTTTGTTCCACAGCGCCACTGTTTCCGCATCGCCGGCCTCCCATTTAAGAAGCATTTGCTGTGCTTCCTTTAAAAGCGGAGCTTGTACCTTAGCCTCTTCTTCTGTTTTACCCTCTTGCTTCAAAACTTCAATTTGCTTCTTATATTCTTTGTCAAATTTTACATAATAGTTGCCAACGAGTTTATCACCTTTCAAACCAGTAGAATCAGGCGTTTCACCATTTCCAAACTTTTTCCAGGCAAGCATACTTTTGCAAATATGGATACCGCGGTCGTTGATGATTTGGGTTTTATACACTTTTTTTCCGGCAGCTTTTTCAATTTCTGCCACGGAATACCCAAGCAATACATTCCGAACGTGCCCCAAGTGCAGCGGTTTGTTCGTGTTTGGCGAAGAATATTCTACCATCAATGCTTCTTTACCCTGCGGAACTTTTCCGAAGGAAGAAAAATCAGGAACGGAGTTGAAAAAATTCAAATAGTACGAATCGCTCAAAACAATATTCAAAAAGCCTTGTACAACGTTGAATTTTTCAATCTCAGAAACATTTTCAACCAAATAGTCGCCAATGGCCTCCCCTATTTGCACAGGATTTCCTTTAACTACGCGCAACATTGGAAAAACAACTGCAGTAATATCACCTTCAAAATCCTTGCGCGTGGGCTGTAATTCTACCGATTCAAGTTTTGCACCGTAGAGTTTTTCGACTGCGGTTTTAATTTGGGTTTCCAATGTTTGCTGAAATGTCATACTAAAAATTTAAATAATTTGAACTCCTCCGCTAAAGCTTCGGAGTTTGACGACAAAGATACTTTTTTGAATTTTGAATTTTGAATTTTGAATTTTGAATTTTTGGAAGCCATCAAATAACTTTCATTTAAAGTTTTGGTAATCTTCAAGCACAAAAACCAAACGTCCTTTGCCGAAAAAACTATGGACATTTTTTTATATGTTTTTGCGGCACTTTTTTCGGTAATTAATCCTTTGGGAACGGTACCCGTATTTGTAGGATTGACGAGCGATGAAAGTACTCAAGAACGCAATAAGACGTCTCTTTTGACCACGATAAATGTGGTGGTAATTTTAATCATTTCCTTCTTTGCCGGCACCTATTTATTGGCCTTTTTCGGAATAAGTTTAAACGCACTCCGGATTGCGGGAGGAATGATAATAGTAACATCTGGCTTCGCATTATTGACGGGAACATTTTCAAAACACAAAGGGATGAAGAACAAACGGGTTCAAAAAGATTTGGACAAGCGTGAAAAGTTTTCACTTACACCATTGGCAATACCTATGCTTGCGGGACCAGGCTCAATTTCATTATTAATCACTTTTAACCAGCAGTATCAAAAAACAGTAGAAATAATTTGGGTTATTATCGCCGTTTTAGCGGTAGGGTTTGCAACTTTTATTATTTTAAGAAGTTCGCATTATATCAGCAAATTTTTGGGCGCTTCTGGAATCAACGCTATTTCACGAATTGTCGGTTTTATTGTAATTTCAATAGGCGTGGAATATATTAGCGCTGCTGTAATTTCAATTTTAAGAACAATAAATTCTTAAATCAACTTCTATTTTTTAAAAGCGCACCCGCAAGTAGCGCCAAAACCCCAATACCAATCATTCCCAAAGTTTGATTGCTCAATCCTTCCTTGGCGTTTACTTCAAGCGGACCAATATCCAAAACTTCCTTCGGGACAAAGGCATTGTATAGCCCAAAAATGATCAGTACCACGCCCACTATTAGTAAGACTATTTTTAAAATTTTCATAAAAGATTATTTGATTGAAAAAAATAAAGATAACGCATAGAAAAATAGGGAGGGTTATAACTTAACGGGTTTTTAACTTCTGTTTAATTATTATAATCTATCTTTAAACAAAACTATTCAATTGAAAATTCTACTTACAGGAGCTAATGGATATATAGGGATGCGATTGCTACCCGAACTACTTGAAAACGGACATGAAGTAATTTGTGCTGTCCGTGATAAGAACAGGCTTCCGTTAGATCCGGAAACTATTAAAAAGGTAACCGTATTTGAGGTGGATTTTGCTGAAGAAGTGAACACCGAATCCATTCCGAAAGACATTGACGCCGCCTATTATTTAATACATTCTATGAGCGGCTCTTCCAAAAATTTTGATGAAATTGAAGCCCGTGCTGCGGGAAATTTCAATACATATATGGCCGCAACTTCCGTAAAGCAGGTTATTTATTTAAGTGGAATTGTAAACGAAGAACAGCTTTCAAAACACCTTTCCTCAAGAAAAAAAGTAGAGGAAATATTATATGAAGGAAACTTTGAACTCACGGTTCTTCGCGCTGGAATTGTTGTAGGGAGCGGTAGTTCCTCTTTTGAAATTATTAGGGATTTATGTGAAAAATTACCGATAATGGTTGCTCCAAAATGGTTAAAAACCCGCATTCAACCTATTGCAGTTAGAGACGTCATTGCATTTTTATCCAGAGTTTTAGATAACGAAAAATGTTTCAATAAATCTTTCGATATTGGTGGACCGGATGTTTTGACCTACAAAGAAATGTTGCTTAAATATTCCAAAATCCGCGGTTTGAAACTTTGGATAATTTCGGTCCCGATTATGTCGCCGCGACTTTCTTCATATTGGCTGTATTTTGTTACTTCCACTTCCTATAAATTGGCTGTCAACCTTGTAGATAGTATGAAAATGGAAGTTGTGGCAGTAGATAATGAACTGCAACAAATATTGAACATTCAGCCCATTTCTTATGAAGAAGCCATCAAAAAAGCTTTCTTAAAAATTGAACAAAATCTTGTAATTTCTAGTTGGAAAGATTCATTGGTTGCCGGAAGGCTTACCAATTTTAAGGAATACATTCAAGTACCTAAATATGGCTGCCTAAAAGACAAAAAAGTACTGAAAATTGACAATCCCGAAAAAGTACTAGCCAATATTTGGTCCATTGGTGGCACACGGGGTTGGTATTATGGTAATTATCTATGGAAAATTCGGGGATTTATGGACCAAATGGTGGGTGGTGTTGGATTGAGGCGTGGTAGAACGCACACTAAAGAAATATATACCGGGGATGCCCTAGATTTTTGGCGTGTACTTTATGCAGACCTCGAGAGAAAGCGGTTGTTGCTTTTTGCTGAAATGAAACTGCCTGGCGAGGCTTGGCTGGAGTTCTGCATCAATGAAAATAATGAACTTATACAAACCGCCACCTTCCGACCAAAAGGTTTATGGGGGAGATTGTATTGGTATTTAATGTTTCCCTTCCACTATTTTATTTTTGACGGGATGATTCGGAATATTGCGAAAAAGGAAGTTTTGGCTTAAAATTATTCCTTAGGGAGAAACACCTCCGCCATCATACAACGGGCGCTTCCACCGCCACAGGTTTCAATGGTATGAAGGTCGCTACTCAAAATTTCACAATGCTTTTCAATTGCTGCAATTTGTTCTTTATTTAAGCTTTTATGAGCAGCAGCGCTCATAACCAAATATTTTTTATCCTTTCCTTGAAGTTGAAGCATATTACCAGCAAAATGGTGCATTTGTGCCTCGGATATTCTAATAATTTCCTTACCATCCTTTTTTAAATGTTGAATGACATTTTTCTTTTCTTTGGCATCGTCAATGCTATCCAAACAAATAACACAAAATTTTTCTGCAAGACACATCATTACATTGGTATGATAGATGGGTAAACGCTTTCCATCAACAGTTTGGTTTGCGGTAAAAATTACTGGTAAGTATTCAAAATCTTCACAGAATTCAATCAAAAGTTCTTCATCGGCACGCGCAGAAAGGGCGCAATAAGCCTTTCTGTTTACACGGTCCAACAACAGACTACCAGTACCTTCCAGGAATATTCCTTCGTCTTCAGCTGGGGTGTAATCGTATACGTTGTTAATGACAAAACCTTCACTTTCCAAGCGTATCAAAACTTCCTCACGCCTTTCGCGACGGCGGTTTTCAGCAAACATTGGATAGAGTCCAATATCTCCATTTTCGTGAAAACTGATCCAATTGTTTGGAAAAATAGAGTCTGGTGTATCCATTCGCATATCATCATTTTCCACAATCACATGTACGCCCACGGCACGAAGTTTTTGCACAAAAGCATCAAACTCTGCCTGTGCCTTGGTATTGATTTCGGCATTTTTAAGAGCGATGTCTTCCTGAAAAAAATTGTTGACCGCCGTTTGCTCGTTCATTCGGAATGCAACCGGGCGAATCATTACGATAGTATCTGTGATCTGTTTTGCCAATTGAAGGGATTTTAGGCTGCAAATTTAAGGGAATTTCCTTGTGAAAAAATAGTTTTAAATAGGTAAATTAGTATTGTAAAACAACATTTTCGACTTAACATGAAAATTTTAAATTTCAAAAAAACCTTTTTACTTCACCTAAAAAAATCATAAACACAAATAGTATGGACACGCTAAAAAACCTGAAAGACGAATTTACCGAAGAGTACAACACTACAAAAAAATTCCTAAACAATTTCCCTAAGGACAAAAACGATTATGCACCACATAAAAAAAGTATGAAATTGATGGATTTAACAACCCATATTGTGGATATTTTTGGTTGGCCCCAAGTTATTTTGAATACCGAGTATTTAGATTTTGCAGATGGATACCATCCCACAAAAATGGGCAATAAAGAAGATTTATTGCAACAGTTGGAAAAACAGTACAAAACTGGCATAAAAGCATTGGAGAATGCAGGTGAGGAAAATTTAACACCCGATTGGAGCATTCGCATGAACGGCCAAAAAATAATGGAATGGAGTAAGTATGGCGCCATTCGGCATGGGCTAAACCAAATTACGCACCACAGAGCACAGCTGGGTGTTTATTACAGGTTATTGGATATTTCGGTACCAGGCAGTTATGGGCCTTCGGCGGATACGCCTAATGCATAGATTTTAACAAAAAATATTAAGCACTTCTAATTTCATCATTACTAAACGGGCGATTCGTTGTAGGTACATAATTTTATGAAAAGTTTATGAGACATAAATGTACTTCTTATGCAAATTC
>JAGQYZ010000266.1:0-978 GCA_020435865.1 Aequorivita sp.
ACATTTTCAAAAAGAGAAGCGATTCCTTCCCAAAAACCTTTCCAAGTCATATCTTTAATCTTTAGAAGGCAAAAATATAAAAATACACTGTATGCTGACAAGTTTTTTTGGAAAATCCATCCCTTTAAATTATTTAATTCTCAGCATTTTTATTGTAGCAGGATATTTATTGGGCACAATTTCAGGACCTGCAGTTGTCATTACACCATATTTACTTTTTGTACATGGCGCTTTTATTGTTCTTAGTGTATTGACTATGTTGCTGTTGGATTTTATTATCAGGAAAAATCACTTAACCAAAAATAACACTTTTGCCATTCTGTTTTTTACGTGTTTTATGGTAATGCTGCCCGTTATTTTTGTGCAACATAAAATACTTTTGGCCAATGCACTTCTCATACTTGCACTGCGAAGAATTATGAGTTTACAGAGCGATAAAAATTCACAAAAAAAAATTCTTGATGCTAGTCTTTGGATTACCGCTGCTTCACTATTTTATTTTTGGAGCTTATTATTTTTTGTGCCACTTTGGGTTGCAATTATACAAAAACCGAATTCAAACTATAAGCAGATGCTCGTTCCTTTTACAGGGTTTCTGGCAGTTATAATAATAAATACAGCGTATCAATTACTTTTTTATGATTCATTTGCGTGGTTTTTTAATTGGAGAGAACCTATAAGCTTCGATTTTTCAAAATACAATTTAGCCGCAGTTTTAGTACCTGTTACTACCATGCTCGCATTTTATATTTGGACGGGCATCTACCGAATTTTAAAACTTTCCTCAGTCTCCTTAAAAGAGAAATCCAACTACCTTTTGATGCTCTATGTAAGTCTGACCGCTTTGTTTGTAGCATTGCTGGGCCCAGAAAAAACAGGTGCAGAAATACTTTTTGTATTGGCCCCGATATCAATTATTGCGGCTAATTATATTGAAGGCTTTGAAACGGATCGTTTTGCAAAAAAAGACCTAGC
Organism: Aequorivita sp.; assembly: GCA_020435865.1. GTDB lineage: Bacteria > Bacteroidota > Bacteroidia > Flavobacteriales > Flavobacteriaceae > Aequorivita. Next base: position 976 of record JAGQYZ010000266.1, read on the forward strand.
AGA
>JAGQYZ010000266.1:1038-3349 GCA_020435865.1 Aequorivita sp.
ATTTCTTTTTTTATGAATTTTTCGCTACAAAATATTGAAAAAGAACTGAAACGAAGGCACCAATATTCCTATAAATGGTTCCGAAAGCAGAATGATCAATGGGATCGTTACACGCAGTTTATTTATCAAATTTCTAATTGGGAAGCACTTATTCGCAAAATTGCAATTGTGGCTGACACGCAGGAATTGGACAAGCAACAGATTTTTCAATATGCCGCCAACCGTTGGTACAATTTCTGGAGTGCGCAAGCCGTGGAAAAGATTTTTACTGAAATAGATGGCATTGAACCCATAGTCGAAATAAAAGACTCTGAAAAGGATTTTTACCTCTTTGGAATTCCTTTTGACCATAAAACATCTGTCTTTCCGAAGCAATTCAATAAAACTTTTGAATATGCCCAAAACCACAAAGCGGAATTGATCGAATGGCTTTATAAAAACCAAAGCACGCAGAAGCGGTACCATCTAAAAAACAGACTTTTTATTGTGGTATATGAAAAAAATGGGGAGCATTGGAAACTGAAAGCCGAAATTGAATTACTAAAAAAAGCAATTCAAAAATATATTGCTGGTTTTAGGCGTGAGCAACTTCATTCTTTTACTTTTGCCGATGGACAAACTACGTTGAGCGATATTATCTGGGTTTCCAAATGAATTATATAGGTAGCAAACACAAACTCTCCAGCTTCATTTTTGATACGGTTACCGAAACCTGTGGAACAGACCTTTCACAAAAAACATTTTGCGACCTTTTTGCCGGAACGGGAAGTGTAGGCCGAAATTTTAAAACCCACGTAAAACAAGTAATAGCAAACGATGTAGAGTATTACAGCTATGTGCTGAACCGAAACTACATCGGCAACCATATTGCTTTTATTTATGAAGAATTTATACATAAATTGAACGCCATAAAAGGTAAGAAAGGCTTTATTTTCCAAAATTATTCAGAAAGTGGAAACGCTGGCAGAAATTATTTTACTTCAGAAAACGGACAAAAAATAGATGCAGTTCGGCTTCAAATTGAGGAATGGAAGAAAATCTCAAAAATTACGGAAGACCAATACTTTTTCCTGCTTGCTTCGCTATTGGAAAGTGCCGATAAAGTAGCGAATACAGCTTCGGTTTATGGCGCATATTTAAAACATATAAAAACTTCTGCAGCAAAAAAATTGGTGCTTAAACCCGCCATTTTTCAAGAAACAACAAATTCACATCAAGTATTTCAGCAGGATAGCAACAAATTGATAAAGAATATTAAAGGAGACATTCTTTATTTGGATCCGCCATACAACGCGCGTCAATACGGCGCCAACTATCATTTGCTGAATACTATCGCAAAATATGATACCTTTGTACCCAAGGGGAAAACGGGTTTGCGCGATTATTATAAAAGTGATTGGTGTAGAACCGGTGAAGTCTTTAAAAGTTTTGCTGAATTGATTGAAAATGCACAATTTCCATACATTTTCTTAAGTTATAACAACGAAGGATTAATGAGCCAAAAGGAAGTGCAAATGGTTATGGAGCGCTTTGGAAAATATACTTTAAAAACGAAGAAATACCAACGATTCAAGGCAGATAAAACCGAAAACCGAAATCACAAAGCCTCAGAAACCTTTGAATATTTGCACATTTTAGAAAAACGATAAATTATGTTCAGCGACAAAGCCAACAAAATCTTTGCGGAAGTAATAAATAAGTACCACGAAATAAACACTGTGGACCAACCTTTTAGTAATACGTACAATAAAGACAGTCATTTAATTGAACATCTTTTATATCGAAAATGCTGGATTGATACTGTGCAGTGGCATTATGAGGATATTATCCGCGACCCGAATATTGACCCTGTGGGTGCTTTAAAACTAAAACGTCAGATAGACGCATCTAACCAAGATCGTACCGATATGGTGGAATATATTGACAGTTATTTCCTTGAAAAATTCAAGGATGTAAAAGTGAATGACGATGCTACCATAAACACCGAAAGCCCAGCTTGGGGCATTGACCGCCTTTCTATTTTGGCTTTAAAAGTATATCATATGAACGAAGAAGCAACACGTTCAGATGCTTCCCAAGAACATTTGATGGCCTGTAAGGCTAAGCTGAATGTACTTTTAGAACAACGCGTAGATTTAAGCACCGCAATAAACCAATTGTTAGATGATATTGCCCACGGCAGAAAATACATGAAAGTCTATAAGCAGATGAAAATGTATAATGACGACGAGCTAAACCCAGTGCTGCGAGGTAAAAAATAATCTTTTGTCACCCTGAGCGCAGTTGAAGGGTTTGTGACAAAACTATGAAA
>JAGQYZ010000266.1:3437-4551 GCA_020435865.1 Aequorivita sp.
TGACACAAACATATCCAAAAATAAAAATCACGGTAGTTTCCCGACCTTTTTTTAAACCTTTTTTTGAAGGAATTCCCAATCTCGATTTCTTGGAAGCTGACGTTTATGGTGAACACAAGCGCCTTGGGCTAATAAAACTAGCTAAAGAAGCAAAAGAACTCGGTATTGATGCTGTTGCAGATCTTCACAATGTGATTCGTTCAAAAATAATCACGAAGTATTTGAAAATTAAGGGGCTGGAAACTGCAACCATTGACAAAGGCAGAGTGGAAAAAAAAGCTTTAATTTCTTCTGCAGGGAGAGCTATTTCACAATTAAAAACAACACATCAGCGCTATGCAGATGTTTTTGAAAAGCTCGGTTTTCCTATAGATTTAAAAAAACACGTTCCTCCATTTAAAAAGCAATTAATTCCGAAACTTAACGGTCTCATCGGCGTGGAGCCAAAAAAATTGATAGGCATCGCTCCTTTTGCGGCATATAGAAGTAAAATGTACCCGTTGAGCTTAATGGCTGAAGTAATTAGAGAGCTTGATGAAAGCGACAAATACCGAATTTTTCTTTTCGGTGGTGGCAAGAAGGAAGTTGAATTATTAAAAAAACTTGAAAATCCTTTTGCAAACGTTACCAATGTTGCGGGTAAACTCTCTTTTGAAGAGGAACTCTCCTTGATATCGAATTTAGACCTGATGCTGTCTATGGATAGTGGTAACGGTCATATAGCGGCAATGTATGGAGTTCCTGTAATTACACTTTGGGGCGTTACACATCCGTTTGCTGGGTTTGTGCCATTTAATCAACCTGAAAGCAATCAATTAATGGCTGATCGGGAAAAATATCCTTTAATTCCCACGTCCATTTACGGCAATAAGTTTCCCAAGAACTATGAAAATGCTTTGGCATCAATCTCTGCAAATGCTATAATTGCAAAAATCAAAGAAATCCTTTATTAAAATAGTCAAAGCACTTCTTTTTTCGCAAATTTAGTTTTTCTGTTTTTTAAAAATTTACAAATTATTTTCAAAAATTGAAATCATGTTTTCAAAATATGATTAAATATTTGTGTTTTTTACACTTGCTATAGCAAAAATATTTAATATATATGTAAATTTTA
>JAGQYZ010000267.1 GCA_020435865.1 Aequorivita sp.
GTCATTCTGGATTTTTTTCATCAATTGAGTTGTAGCGTCAAAATCTTCACTGTCTTTGTTTTCTTCAGCAATTTTTATTAGCTCACGTTTCTTTTCCAGATTGGTGTACTGTTCTTTTTTCTGGTTTTTATAGAAACTATTTTTTTGATGGTTAAAGTTACTCGTAGCATCTTTAAAAGCTTTCCAAATTTCTTTGTTGTTGGCTCTCGGAACACGACCTGTATTAAAAAAAGTATCCCGAAGCTCCTGAACTTTTTTGATGGCGTTTTGCCAACCTTGGTGGCTCGGTTTGGCTTCTTCGGTAGCCTTTTTTATTTCTTCAACCAGTTCTTTTTTCTTTTCATAATTGGTTTCAAAATCTTTTTCCATTTCTGCCAATTGCGCTTGGCGCTTATCGTGGATTACTTTTGTGGCATCACTGAATTTGTCCCAAACTTCATCGCGGTATTCCTTTGCAACTGGGCCAATATCCTCTTTCCACATTTTATGGAGCATCTGAAGTTCGCGGAATGCCTTGTTTATATCAGCTTCCTGACCCAATTCTTCAGCACGGGTAATTATTTTCAGTTTACTGTCAAGATTATGCTTAAAGTCTAAATCACGAAACTCACGGTTCAAATGAAGGAAATCATAGAAATTTTCAACGTGATGATGGTAAGTGTTCCAAACAGTATTGTATTTATCTCTTGGAATTGCCCCGGCTACGTGCCATTTTTCTTGGATATCCTTAAAATGTTTGTATGTGGTATTGATATTTTCTTCTGCACTCAAAAGGCTTTTAAGCTCCTCAATAAGCTCCCAGCGCTTATCTAAATTGGCTTGAAGATCTTTTTTGAGATTTTTATAGTGATTGCTTCGCTTCTCTTTATAATCGAAATAAAGCGAATTGAATCCTTTTTTCAATGGAGTAGTGTAGTGGAAGTCAATGATATTTCCACCTTCAGCAAGAAATTCCTCTTTTTTGTGCTCCAGTTCTTCGTTGAATTTGTTGTTGAATTCCGTACGGATTTCCTCAACATCGTGCTTTAATTCCTGAATTTTTTTTGTTTTCAGAAGTTTATCAAGTTCAGCAACCAATTCCTTTTTTGAAAGTGTGCTGTAATCTTTTTGTGCCTTTTCCTCGTGGTCTTCATCATCTTCCTCATCTTCAGAAGATTCCACTTCTTCCTCATCTTCACCAGATTCATCATCGTCAGACGCTTCAATCTTTTCGTTTGAAGTAGCTTCAATGGTTTCTTTCTCTTTCACAGATTCCTTTTCGGCAACCATTGCTTCTTCCACGACGTTTTCTACTTCAGCTTTTTCTTCAGAATTTGTTTCTTCTAAAGTATTTTCTTCCTCAACATTTTCTTCAGCATTGCTTGCAGCATTTTCTAACTCAGCATTCTCTGCTAAACTTTCGTTTTCCGAGGCGGAATTTACCTGTTTAGCAGTTTCGTTTGTTGAAAGTTCGTTTTCGTTTTCTTGGTTACTGAGCGGAGTCGAAGTATCTTGTGGCAATTTTTCGTCAGACATTTGTTTCAATGTTTAGGTTCGTTTTTCTTGGAGGGTCAATATACTAACAACTGTGCAACTGGCAAAGTACACAGCGTTTTTTTGAATATTTTTATGCAAATTTTATGAATTCCAGATTTCCCAAGCTTTTTCAGCTTGTAATTCCAACATTCTCAGACCGTTGCTTGTTTTTGCACCTTGAAGTTTTCCGTGTTTTAAAAATTCTGTTTCGGTTGGATTGTAAACTAAATCAAAAAGCAAATGATTTTTTGTAATAAATTGATATGGAATTGGCGGGCAATCGGTAATATTGGGAAAGGTGCCCAAAGGAGTGCAGTTTATTATCAACAAATGTGCTTCCATAATAGCTTTGTTTAAAGCTGTATAATTCAATGTTTTTGGATATTTTTTACTGCTTACAAACCTAAAATTGAACCCTAACTGCTCAAGTGTATACGCAACCGCTTTTGAAGCTCCTCCAGTCCCCAAAATTAAGGCTGTTTTTTTTTGAAGTGGCAGAAAGGCTTCTAATGATTTTTGAAAACCATAATGGTCGGTGTTGAAACCTTCCAATTTGTCGTCTTTGGAAAACTTAATAGTGTTTACAGCACCAATTTTTTTGGCTTCTTCATCCAAATTATCTAGTAATGAAATCACTTCCTCTTTATAGGGAATGGTGACGTTCAGGCCTTTTAAATTAAGTGTTTCTGAAATTATCTTTGGAAAAAATTCTATTGAAGGTATATCAAAATTGTGATATGAATGAGGTAGATTTTCAATTTCAAATTTTTTGGAGAAGAAATTTTTTGAAAAAGAATAACCGATGTTTTTCCCTATTAATCCAAATTTAGACACGATGTTTTTTTTTATGATTATCGTACCAATCTAGACTTAAAACGATAGCTATACCTATAATTACAAATAGAATAGCTAAAATGGTTTCCATTCCAAATTCTGAAGGAAAAAAGCGATTGTAGCCTGTAATTATTTCCCTGCCATTGGCATCAAAGCGAATTTGACCCATTGCATCAAGCGCATACTTTTTTTCTTTCCAAGGCCAAACTACACCTAGTGAACCAGCTATGAAGCCAATAATAACAGCATATGTGGCTTTTTTGAATCGTTTTAAAACATAAGCCAGTAAATGTGAAAGTGAAACTAAACCTACCAAGGAGCCAATTGAAAAAACGGCTAAAACTTTTAAAAGCTCAATTCTTTCAAGGTCATATATCCAATTAAAATCCAGCTGAATAATATTTGCAAATGTATCAAAAAGCGCATTTACGGAATCTACCAGTAGTAGCACATAATTGCCTAAAAGGATTAATATGAAAGAACCCGAAAAACCTGGCAAGGTCATTCCAGAAACGCTTATTATTCCACAGAAAAACACAAAAAGCAGATTGCTATTTTCTTTTGCGGGTTCCAAAAAACTAATGCCAACACCAGCGATTACGCCACAGATTAAATAGGCAATATATTTGCGTTTCCAGTCTCCAAAGTCCTTCGCAATAAAGTAAATGGAGCCAATTATCATTCCGAAAAAGGCACTCCAAACGTAGAGTTCATAATGAACAATTAAATAATCGAGAAGCTTGGAAATACTGAAATAACTAATAACCATCCCCAAAATTAATAAGCTCAAGAATTGTCCATTCGTGTAGCGGTACAAACTTTTATAACGTCCACCAATAAGCAGTTTAAAGGCTTTCCTATTTATTTTTTGAAGTGAATAAATAAATTCCTCATAAAAACCTGCAACAAAAGCGACCACGCCTCCCGAAACTCCGGGAACTTTATTGGCCGCGCCCATTGCTAGCCCTTTTAGGACCAGCCATACTTTATCGGAAAAGGAGCGATTTTCGTACAAGGTTTTTCTTACTCTTTATTAAGTTATTGTAACTAATTACTTTCACTGCTTTTAATCGCTGTTTTAATGGCAATTCTTTCCAATAAAAAAATCGTCAAAAAGCCAATGATAGCAAAAATTATGGCATATAAAATTTGAGGAGTGCCTTCGTAATTTTGCGGAAGAATGCTTCTTTCAATGAAAGGAATTTGTTCCCCCGCGTGGTTCATTCTATATTGCAACACTTCTTTCCAAGGCCAAATTTTATTTAAAGCACCCACCATAAAGCCAGTAAGCACCGCAAGTATCAAATTTTTATGGTGTTTAAACATCCAGTTCAAAACACGCGAAAACATTTTCAGCCCTAAAATTGCGCCGACAGCAAATATCAAAAGCTTGCCGAGTGCGCCAAAAAATAACGAACCGTTAAGAGTTGTAATCCCTTCGACAAGTTGTGTAACAATTCCAATGACGGTTGTGTAAGCACCCAAAAGCAAAAGTATAAACGCGCCTGAAATTCCCGGAAGAATCATTGCTATTATTGCAATAAAACCTGCAAGAAATAGGAACCAGGTGCTCTCTGGCGAGCCAATTGGATCAGCAATGGTTATTAAATAAGATAATAGGGAAGCTAAAAGAAGAGCGCAAATTACTGCTAACCTCCAATTGGTTATCTGTTTGCCAACAAAAACAATACTTGCAACCACGAGCCCGAAGAAAAAGGACCAAACCATAATTGGATACACATCCAAAAGCCAAGTAATTAATTTTGCAAGCGAAATTATGCTGATGAAAATTCCTGCAAAAAGCGCAAATAAAAACGAAAGGTTATAATGCTTCCAAGCTGTTAAAAAATCATCCTTTTTCCATATTTTAAAAAACCCAAAATCAATGTTGTGAATGGTTTCAATAAGCTCTTCATAAATACCGGAAATGAAAGCTATTGTTCCACCAGAAACACCCGGAACCACATCGGCAGCGCCCATTGCGAGACCTTTTGCGGTTACTGTTAAATATTGAAGAAAATTTCTTTGAGGCATAGGCTTTATTTTGCTAAAACCCCAAAAATACACAAATTAAAGCGAAGGATTTTTGTGTTGTTTGATTATTTCCTTAACCATTTCTATTTGATATACCTGAGGAAAAAGCTCTTCAATTATCATCAAATACTCGGGCTCAGATTTAAGGGCGTTTTTAAGGTGAAATGCACCTTTATCATTCTCACTTAGTGTGAAATAAAGCCCAGAAAGGCGGTATTCTATTTCTGCGTGTTCGGGATAAAATTCCAAAGCTTGGTTAAAATTGTTTATCGCTGCTTCATATTCACCCAAATTAGTGAGTATATCTCCACGAGTTAGCCACGATTCCAATTCATAGTTGCCCAGCTCCAAAGTTTTACGATAGCCAACTTCAGCTTCCTCAAAAAGGTTTAGCTTATTGTTGATTTTGGCGTAGCGTTTCCAGTAAAGCACATTTTCACTATCAATATTGATTGCCTTTTCTATGTAATATAGTGCTTTTTGGTATTGTTTATTTTTAATATAAAAATCTGTAATCGCAATCCAGCCCTTGTCCAGCAAGGAATCTTCCTCAACACATTTGGTGTAAAACTGGAGCGCCATTTCGGTATTGCCTAATTTTTCGTAACACTTCCCAATGCGCAATAAAGCATATGAAGTTGGGTCGTCCAACCCTAAAGTTATGGAGTAGCTTTCAATGGCTCCTTCATACTTTTTTAATTTTTCAAGAACTTTCCCTTTTTCAAGATATGCGCCAATAAAACGGTCATCGCTAATAATAGCAAAATCAAAGGCTGCAAGTGCTTTTGTATAATCTTTCAGTTCGTAATATTGTTTTCCTACTTGGTGCCAAGCCACTTCGCAGTAAGGGTTTTTGTTCAGGTAATCGTTTAAATAGTCTATCGCCGCTTCATACTCGTCAAGATACTCGAAGCAGTAGATAATATTGTAAAGGGCTGAATAATCCTCTTCATCTGCTTCTAAGCACTTCATAAAATAATATTTGGCGTGCACATAATCTTCCACGAAAAGATATTCCATTCCCAATAAAGACAATACGTCAGCTTCATCGTCAGTAATTTCAAGCGCTTGTTCCAAAAGCGTGATAGCTTCTTTGTGTTTGTCGCGGCGGGAAAAGATATTTGCCTTTTGAATATAAATTTCCTCGTTGCTTTGTTCCAGTTGGTACAGTTCGTCCAAAAGCTCATCGGCGATGTCTAGTTGGTTTTCAAAAATGTACATTTCAATTTGGAAAAGCTTGAGGTTTGTGGAAGTAGGGTGCTGTTCCAACCCTAATTTGGTTGCCTTTTTGGCTAGTGCAATTTTTCCGTTTTCAAGGTAGTGATGCACTATTTCTTCAAATTCCTCTGAGTCGAAAAAAAGAACGCTGTTGGTTTTCAGCATAGATTCGAATCTTTCTAGTGAGAAGTTGTTATGCTCGTTTGAACTTAATTGCATACGCACGGTTTAACGGTTTCTTCTATTTTAAAGATAATAATGTAAAAATAAGTTCAATAGTTATGCCGCCTTTCTTGTTAACGAACTTATCAACAGATAATGATTATGTAAACCACTATTAACAAAGCGTTTACGGTGTATTTGTTGTTTTTAAAGACTGTCAAGAACTTCTGTCAGTATTATACAACCTTCCTCAATTTCGTCATTGCTGATTGTGAGTGGTGGCGTAATACGAATGGCGCGGCCTTCAAAAAGAAGCCAAAAAAGTATCAATCCGCGCTCTTTACAGGCTAAAATTACTTTGGAAGCGATTTCGGGCGTTTCCATTATTGCAGTAAGCATCAAGCCTCTTCCGCGGACTTCCTGTATTAAGTGGTGTTTCAACAATTTCCTGAAAAGTTTTTCCTTCTGAAGAGTTTGTTCAATAATGTCAGTTTCCGTCAACTCCTGAAGTGTTGCCAAAGCGGCAGAGGCAATCACCGGATTTCCACCAAATGTGGTAATATGTCCAAGTTTTGGGTTGTTCTGTAGCAGTGCCATAACTTCGAGTGAAGCCGTAAAGGCCCCAATGGGCAGTCCGCCACCCATTCCTTTTCCCATCACCAAAATATCTGGCACAATGCCATAATGTTCAAAGGCAAAGAGTTTTCCGGTGCGTCCAAAACCAGGTTGTATTTCGTCCAAAATTAAAAGCGTTCCGGTTTCATCACAGCGGTGGCGCACTTTTTTCAAATAATCATTTTCTGGTTGAATAAATCCTGCGCCGCCTTGAATGGTTTCCAAAATAATCGCCGCAGTTTCTAACGTTATTTTTTGAAGATCTACTTCATCATTAAAATTAATAGGGAAGCAATCTGGCAATAAAGGTTTAAAAGCATTTTTGCGTTCCTCAAAACCCATCACGCTCATCGAACCCATCGTGTTGCCATGGTAGGCATTGTTTGCGTATATAAGCTGGGTTCTTCCCGTTGCGCGGCGTGCAAGTTTCAATGCGCCTTCAATGGCTTCGGTGCCGCTGTTTACCAAATAGGTTGTGTTTAAGCTCTTCGGAAGATTTTCAGCAAGCAATTTTGCAAGCTCCACTGCAGGTTCTTGGATATATTCACCATAAACCATTACGTGAAGATATTTTTCAGACTGATTTTTTATTGCCGAAACCACACGTGGATGGCAATGGCCAAGTGTACAGGCCGAAACTCCTGCAACAAAGTCTAAGTGTCTCTTGCCGGAAGTGTCATAGATATAACTTCCCTCTGCGTGCGAAATTTCCAACGCCAACGGATGTGGTGTAGTTTGCGCTTGGTATTTAAAAAAATTTTCGGTCATTAGTTTCCAGATTGAATGGAATCATTCACTTTTTGCTGAATGGAATCACGCTTCGCTTCGCTTTCCAACGTTTCGGGTTTTGGATCGTCTGGTCTATTTTGAAGATCTTTTGGGCTAAGTTTAGATTCTTCTGGCAATTCCATTTCTTCTTCGGGAACGTCTATGAAAAATTCGCCTTCATCTTTCGGTAGTGGAATTCCCGTTATTTTTGGAAGCACTGGTGCAGGTTTTCCTTTAAATAAATCTTCAACCGAATACAATCTTTCTTCACCACGCCATTGAAAACCGGGAAGTAGCCTTGCATTTTCAGGTAGCATGGAAGGAGGATATACTTTTCCATCTGCCTTTTTTATAAACCTGATTCCGGTAATCTGCTGCTCTTCCAAATACATTTGAATGGAACTGGAAACCGTATTGTTTATACCGACCAATTTCTCGTTATCATCTCGGGAATAATAGATTACTTGTGCGTTTTT
>JAGQYZ010000268.1 GCA_020435865.1 Aequorivita sp.
TATACGACGGGTGATGTATATTTCGCCCCATAGGTCAAGAAAAAGGTTGTAAAAATAGCATTGCAGGATTTCCTCAGATTGGCTTATATAGGAAAACGGTAAAAGGATTACCAGATCATAGATTTCCCTATCATAATCTGCAGCACAAACGCTGAAGTATAACGTATTGGGAACAATATTCAAACCATATAATTTATATGGACTTGACATCAGTTTATCAAAGTCTTTATAGGGCTCTATAAAAGCTTTGATGGTCCATTGGGGTATTTTGGGGGCCTGTGCCACTAATGATGTAACCAAGATATACGCATCTGGGTTACCCCATGCGGAAATTGCTAGCCCATATTTTTTGGGTTCGGGACATTTGCGGACTTCGCATGAAATTGGCGGAGAAAAAGCGTATAATTTCTCATAAAGATGATCAATTGCATTGTCGGAGGTTTCATCGTGATGAGAGAGCGCTATACGTATATGACGTTCATTTTGTACAAACCAATTCCAGAATTCTTTGATCATGATATTAGGGGTTCATGTTGGTATTAATCGTCTGCTTCTGCTATTTTATTGATGAGACTGATTTTCAATAAATCAAGGAGTTTAGATTGATTCGATTTCCGCGTTCTTATTTCAAGAAAGATTCTGTAGTAATCGCCAAGTTCTATTGAAAAAAGATGCTCTATATCCTTGGCCAATTCCTTGATACCCACATTGCCATTATTAATCATATTACTAGCCTGGAGTGCATATACCAATTCAACCAAATCTACTTTTGTACCGGTCCATTTTAATGTAGTTTTCTTTTCCATATTGCTGAAAGCTTTTGTATTCTTTCGCGCCATTTTATGTTCTAGGTAATTTATGGTACGGGTATTACCCAATATTTTAGCAAGTATCATGTCTTTTGGGGTGGAAAAGTTGGTATCTACTATGGATGTAATGTTCGCGCGGTACCAGTCTGGGGAATGTGCATTTCGGGAAAAAAACAAAAGGTCGTGATGGGAATGACCCCGATTATAATATTCGTATAATTCCTGATGCTCGACAAAATACCTCCTTAAAACAGCGACCTGATCCATATAAAATTTATGTACTTCCTTCCCCCGCCCTATGGGCTTATGGCGCTCCATTTTTACCAGATTTATAAAATGGATGAGATGCCCGACTACTTTTGGCTTTACTACCTTAAAAAATTCACATTCCATTTCGGCATCCTTAAATCCTTTTTTCAAAACCCTTTCCCGCATTATTCGCAAGGAATCCCTACAAAGTGCAATTGCCTTTTCTGCACAATTATATCTATTTAGGTTTTCTAATTCCAATTGTTCCAACTCGCTTTCCAAATGTGAAAGCACTTCCTTATAAAACTTCATTCTGGGGCAAATTTTAGTTTATAGGGTGAAGTTATTAATTGCGCTATTCTTTAAACGTACTTTATTCCATACAAAGAGTACGGTTGAACCTTACTGATTTACCAATTGTAATCGTTAATATTCAGTTACAAATCTTTTCACTTGAGACACTATTTAATCATCGATAGCAATCCAAAAACTATTGAAGCCGTTCAAGAGACTTTCAATGCATTATTAGGCTATAGTTGTGTTGGCGTAGCGAGTGATTTTACATTAAGGCTTCATAGGAGATTGAAGTTTACTCCAGAATTAGTAGTAATCAATTTTGATTCCATAAGCTCAGAACCTTTTAAAATCATTTCGTTTATAAATAAAATCTTCGGAATTCCTCCCAGATACATCGTACTGACATCTTGCTATAAAAAAGCATTCAAGGCTTATAAAAAAGGGGTTGTTGCGGTAGTTGATAAATTGGAAGAATCGACAGAAATTGAAAGGGCAATCTGTCACTATCACTCGACATACTCCCCTACTAAACTATATTGCATTCATTACTATTACAAGTATCAATATCTTCATTTGGACGATATTCTTTTCTTAAAGGCTGACAATTATACCACCGATTTCCATCTTAAGGACGGTACGGTAATTAATGGCTTTGAAACCCTCAAAAAAACCCACCAACAATTACCGCGTAACTTCCAGCGTATCCATAGGAGTTATGTTATAAACGCGTATTATGTAGCGCGGATTGATTATGGGAAAAAGGAAATCAAGTTACATCATTTTGAAAATGTCATCCAATTTTCAAAAACTTATATAGACCGTATAGAAACAGTAAAACGAATTTTAGTAGAACCACAGAACCCCGTTTTGCACTAAAATCCAATCATCTACTGTCCTAAGGTTTTCCTTCACTTGTACAATTGGGCATTTCACTTAAAAGCCCCTAAATAAGCATAGTTTTTACCTTTTCAAAATTACCTTAGCGCTAAGGAATTTGCTACTCTTTCTGGTTTAATAGCCAGTTTCATTGTGCACAATGAGCGCTCTCTAACGGGAGGGATTGAATTTTTATTAACTAAAAAACGCTCACGATGAAAACAAAAATCATTTTTACGGGACTAGTGCTATTTGCTAGCCTATTTACCAACTGTACACCAAATGCACTAACAGCGGAAGATAATGCCCAGCAGCATCCCACAATTTACGGTACTGGGGGAGAGCACAGTGCCGAACCAGATAATGATAAGGATTGAAAGACATACCATTCCGATTTTAAGAGAAGCCTTTTATATTTTAAAGGCTTTTCTTACATTTGTACGCTCCCCGGATTTATTACATATGAGTACCTACAATCTTTCATATTGTCGGGAGTTTCTGTTATTGATACTGTTATCACTGCATCTTCTTACATTGCCTAATTTTCCCCAACGCAGACAGACGCTACACGAATTTGAAAAATATTATCAAAAAGCCCAGGAAGATACCCTTTCCCTACAAACAAGAATAAGGCTATTAAAAATTGCTTATGAGGCACTTAAAGATGCCAAAAGGGACAGTCTTACGTATTCAAGAATAAGTAAAATTGTTGAATTATCTTCCCAACTAGAAGACTCTATTTTTTTTCAAAATGCAGCTTCAGAAGGTTTAAAGCTTGCGCACGTATTAAACAATCCATCTTTAATTGCAGATGCCCATTGGAATTATGGTTCTTATTATTTAACGAAGAAAAAATTCGACAGTAGTTATTACCATTATGATGCTGCTTATAAGCTATTTACAGCAGCAAAAAAAAACTACTACGCGGGGAAAATGCTATACAATATGGCCTACATCTCCAGTCAGACCAATGATTTTACGGGAGCAGAGATTCTATTGTTCCGATGTATAAAAAACTTTGAAAAAGCCGAAAATTACAAACAGCTTTATTTATGCTATAACCTTCTAGGTACAAATGCTGATGATATGGAAGAGTATAAAAAAGCATTGGAATATTATACTCAGGCCGATCAATTTATTCCAAAATTTAATAACTCGCAGTATTATCAATTGGAACTATGGAACAATATGGGCGTTCGATTGCACAAGATAGGCCGGTATGCACATGCCATTTCCTATTTTGATAGGGCTTTATTTTATAAGGAAACACTTAATTCACATCCCT
>JAGQYZ010000269.1 GCA_020435865.1 Aequorivita sp.
GAGAGGACAATAAATTATCGGACAAGCCAATCATTGCTTTGCTTCCCGGCAGCAGAAAACAGGAAATCACCAAAATGTTAGGCGCCATGCTAAGTATGGTAAATAATTATCCCGACTATCAATTTGTGATTGCCGGTGCCCCAAGCCAGGAATATAGCTTCTACGAACCTTTTATAAAAAACGAAAATGTAGGGTTTATTGCCAATAAAACCTATGACCTGTTAAGTGTTTCAACGGCTGCTTTGGTAACCTCAGGAACGGCCACTCTTGAAACAGCACTGTTTAAAGTACCCCAGGTGGTTTGCTACAAAGCAAGCCCAATTTCCTACCATATTGCCAAGCGAATTATAACTTTGAAGTTTATTTCTTTGGTAAATTTAATTATGGATCGTGAGGTAGTTACTGAACTCATTCAAGGCGACCTAAACAAAAAACGCTTGAAAAAGGAATTAGACATTATTCTTGACGAATACGAACGCACCAAGTTTTTCATCAATTATTATGAGTTGGAGAAAAAATTAGGAGGTCGCGGGGCAAGTGATAAGACCGCTAAACTAATCTACAAATCCCTCAAATCTTAATTAAATGCTTAAAAAACTGTTTTTTGTTGCGCTTTGCTTTATTACTATTTCTTCCTGCAAATCAACCAAAAAAATACAAACCAAAAAGCAAACAACCTCCAGAAACGATACTTCCAGAACGAATTCTGAACCTAAAGACAGTAATGGAGAAGATAACAAAACTTACACCCACTCAAAATCCACTACGGAAAACAACACCTCTCTTCTTGCCGAAAAAATAATAGAAACGGCCAAGGAATATGAAGGCACTAGATATAAATATGGCGGTACCACAAAAAAGGGAATGGATTGCTCGGGCCTTGTAACCACTGTATACAATACCGAAAACATCAAACTTCCCCGAACAACCGGCGAACTTTCCACTACTGGTGACTGGGTTGACTTGAAGGAAGTTAAGAAAGGTGATTTGCTTTTCTTTGCCACAAGACGTAACAGCAGAACCGTAAACCATGTGGGTATTGTCACTGAAGCCAGAATTGGATATGTAGAATTTATCCATGCCTCAACTTCAGCAGGGGTTATTATCTCTTCACTTTCGGAAAAATACTGGTACTTTGCCTTTGTTCAAGCAAGAAGAATTTTATGAATTTTCTTACTTTTAGGTAATTTTTCTTACATTTAGAGGTGTGAAGCCTTTAAATTTCAACATCATAAAACTGACGCTTTGTTTGGTTATAGGAATTTCCATTGGAGAGTTCTCTGGCTTAACCATAGGTGTTTACGTGATAACAACAGTAATACTGATAAGTTTCCTAGTTATATTCTACTTTTTTGCCAGAACTAATTTCAAACAAAACAGCTTGTTTGGAGTGGTGGCCTTTCTTTGCGCCATTTCAATTGGGTGTCTTGTATATAAAGTTCATGACCACACGCTTGATTCTTCACATTATACTCACTTCAACCTAGAAAACACAAGCCCTCACACCTTTACCCTCCAGATAAATGAAAGACTTAAACCCAGTGCCTATTATGAAAAATACACCGTAAGAGTTTTAGCTGTAGATCAAAGAAAATCTTCTGGCATGCTACTATTGAATATTGAGAAAGACTCCATAAGTAAGCATTATTATACCGACGATATTA
>JAGQYZ010000270.1 GCA_020435865.1 Aequorivita sp.
GTCTTGGTGGAACCTCATCTCCCATAAGCATAGAGAAAATTCTATCGGCCTCTGTTCCGTTATCGATAGTAACTTGGCGAAGTGTTCTAAACTCTGGGTTCATTGTTGTATCCCAAAGTTGTTCGGCATTCATTTCACCTAAACCTTTGTAGCGTTGAATTGCGGCACTTCCTCCAAATTGTTCATTAAGCGTATCGCGTTCTTTGTCACTCCACGCATATTCTTTTTTGGCACCTTTTTTCACTAAATATAATGGTGGTGTTGCAATGTAAACGCAACCAGCCTCAACTAATTCACGCATATAGCGGAAGAAGAAAGTAAGAATCAAGGTGGCAATATGGCTACCATCTACATCCGCATCACACATAATCACTACTTTATGATAGCGTAGTTTTTCAAGGTTCAATGCTTTACTGTCCTCTTCAGTTCCAATGGTTACGCCGAGAGCGGTATAAATATTTCGAATTTCTTCGTTTTCAAAAACTTTGTGATGCATCGCTTTTTCAACGTTTAGAATTTTTCCTCGAAGTGGAAGAATTGCCTGAAAATTACGGTCTCGCCCTTGTTTTGCAGTTCCACCTGCGGAATCTCCCTCCACAAGAAAAACTTCACATTTTTCAGGATCTTGTTCAGAACAATCGGAAAGCTTTCCTGGAAGTCCGCCGCCGCTCATCACGGTTTTACGTTGCACCATTTCGCGAGCCTTTCGCGCTGCATGTCGTGCTTGTGCGGCAAGAATTACTTTTTGAACAATGGTTTTTGCATCGTTTGGATGTTCTTCCAAATAGTTTTCAAGCATTTCCGAAACTGCTTGGCTTACTGCCGCGGTAACTTCTCGGTTACCTAACTTGGTTTTAGTTTGCCCTTCAAATTGTGGCTCTTGAACTTTAACCGAAATAATTGCTGTCAATCCTTCGCGGAAATCATCTCCAGAAATTTCAAATTTCAATTTATCCAACATTCCAGAAGCGTCGGCATATTTCTTTAAAGTACGCGTTAATCCTGCTCGGAAGCCAGAAAGGTGTGTTCCGCCTTCATGGGTGTTGATATTGTTTACGTAGGAATGAAGATTTTCATTGAAAGAAGTATTATAAACCATTGCAACCTCAACTGGAATTTCATTCTTTTCGCCTTCCATTGAAATCACATCGGCGATAATAGGCTCACGGTTTCCATCCAAAAAGCGGATGAATTCTTTTAAACCTTCTTCACTATGAAATTTTTCGGTAACAAACTCACCATTTTCATCCTTTTCCCTTTTATCAGTAAAGAAGATTGTGATTCCTTTATTCAAAAAAGAAAGCTCTCTCATTCTGCTGGCCAGCGTGTCGTAGCTATATTCCAAAGATTGTTGGAATATTTGAGGATCAGGCTTAAAGGTTACAATAGTCCCACGTGTATCTGTTTCACCAATTGATTTAACAGGATACATAGCTTTACCGCGTTCATATTCCTGTTGCCATACCTTACCATCCCGATGAACTGTTGCAGTTAAATGTTCGGAAAGTGCGTTCACCACTGAAACCCCAACCCCGTGCAAACCACCAGAAACTTTATAGGAATCTTTATCAAATTTTCCGCCAGCTCCAATTTTGGTCATTACAACCTGAAGCGCGGAAACGCCTTCTTTTTTGTGAAGATCCACTGGAATTCCACGGCCATTATCCTTTACTGTTACCGAGTTATCCTCGTTAATCCATACTTCAATGGTATCGCAATAGCCGCCCATGGCTTCGTCAATGGAGTTATCCACCACTTCATACACTAAGTGGTGAAGCCCGCGTACTCCAATATCGCCAATATACATGGAGGGGCGCATGCGCACGTGCTCCATTCCTTCCAACGCTTGAATCTGGTCGGCGCCATAGCTGCCTTTTTTCTGTTCTTCGCTCATATAATATTTTGAATGATTTTCAGTTTTTTTAGTATCGAACAAATATAACCAAATCCCCAATAAAATAAAGGGTTTGCGCATTTTATAATGCCGTAAGTTATTAACAAAATACTGTGAAAAAACGTAACTTTTATAGCTGTGGTAAATAGATTTAGTTTTTGATGTAATAGTTGCACACTATTTTCGACGAAATCAACGTTTTATTATAGAATATTTATTGAAGGTTTTAAGTTTTGGTTAAACTTTTAATTTAAATGAATGTCCTACTTTTAGAACATAAAAAAGTTTTAATAACAATCTTATGAAAAAAATATATCTAATAACACTTTTTATTATTTCCTCTTTTACCTTCCAAAGCATACAGGCACAGAGTTTTCCTCAGATGGATGCATCACCAATGGATTTGGCTATGGCACGACCCGATAAAAATAGCCCGCCTTTGGCAAGAGTCATTTATAGTCGCCCACAAAAAAAAGGTCGTGATATTTTTGGCGGGTTGGTACCCTATGGCGAAGTGTGGAGAACTGGCGCTAATGAAGCAACCGAGCTCACAATTTACACTCCTTTAAAATTCGGGAATACCATTTTAAAACCAGGAACCTATACACTTTACACCATACCCGATAAAGACAACTGGACCATTATTATAAACAGTGACACCAACGTATGGGGTGCATATAGCTATAAAAAAGAAAAAGATATAGCTAGGATGACCGTTCCGTATAAAGAAGCAGCAGCTCCCATTGAATCGCTTTCAATGATTTTTAGACCAGAGGACAACGGAACTACACTATTGATTGGCTGGGACAATGAATATGTTGAAGTTCCTTTTAAAAAAGTCTGAATACTTTTTTAAACAGAGCTTCAAAACTCAACTAAAAAGCACCAAATTTCAAAGTTAGGTAATTGGAGTTTGGTGCTTTTTAGTTGGAACATAGCATTATTAAGGGATATTCAAATATTTGTGAGTTTGTAATGAAACTTTCCACTTTGGGTTTTGCATTACATAATCAACAATCTGCGGACTCATCTTTTCCCGTTTGCTCCATTCGGGCTGTAAATAAAGAATGCAGCCATCATTGACCTTTGCAGCCTGTTCTTCTGCAAAACGGAAATCATCATTATTGAAAACAATTACCTTCAATTCATTTGCAGCCTTATAAACTTCTTCAGTTGGTAGTTTCATTTTTTTGGGTGAAAGGCAAATCCAGTCCCAGGTTCCAGTAAGTTTATAGGCTCCGGAAGTTTCAATATGTGTTTGCATGCCACGTTTTTTCAACATTTCAGTCAATGGCCCCATATCCCAAGTAAGTGGTTCACCACCTGTAATCACAATAGTTTTTGAATGTTTCACTGCATTTTCAGCAATTGATTCAATTGCTGTTGGCGGGTGCAATTCCGCATTCCAACTTTCCTTTACATCACACCAATGGCAACCCACATCGCAACCACCGACACGAATAAAATATGCAGCTGTTCCTTTATGAAAACCTTCTCCTTGAATGGTATAGAATTCTTCCATCAATGGAAGCATCACTCCTTTGTCTACTAAAATCTGGACTTCCTTTTTCATCAATGCAAAAATACTTTAATTGAAAAAGAAAATTCCAAATAACCAGCACCAAATTCCAAATAAACTAAAATGCTCAAAAAATCAAATTCCAAACCCTCCATCGGAAGTTATATCCTAAAATTGTTGAATATGAATTGGGAAAAATTCATTCTTAAAACATTGAATTTTGTTTTTTATTTGGAATTTGAAATTTGGTGCTTGAATTTTATATTTCGTTACCTTTGAACAAAATTTAGAAAAATGGCAGATAAGCAAACTTTTTTCGATTATATAACTGAAGGCTACACAACAAAAGGTGATTTTATAAACCTTGGAGCAGCAATGCTTGATGGTGAAACCATAAAAGATGCTTACATTAAAATTCCTTTAAAAACTCTAAACCGTCACGGATTGATTGCCGGCGCAACGGGTACCGGAAAAACGAAAACACTACAAATAATTGCTGAAAATTTATCGGAAAAAGGAATTCCAGTTCTTTTAATGGATATAAAAGGCGACCTCAGCGGAATAGCTGAGCCTGGAACAAATAATGCTAAAATTGAAGAACGCCATGCTGCCATTGGGTTTCCGTATGAAGCAAAAAAATTCCCAGCCGAAATACTTTCACTTTCAGACCAAGAAGGGGTTCGCCTTCGTGCTACAGTTAGTGAGTTTGGACCAGTCCTACTTTCTCGAATACTTGATTTGAGCGATGTGCAAGCAGGCATTGTTTCCGTAATCTTTAAATATTGCGATGATAACAAAATGCCTCTGCTTGATTTAAAGGATTTCAAAAAAATATTACAATACACAACTGATGAAGGAAAAGAGGAGTTTGCCGAGGAATACGGCCGTATTTCTTCTTCTTCAACAGGTGCTATTCTTCGGAAAGTTGTAGAATTGGAACAGCAAGGCGCCGATTTGTTTTTTGGCGAAAAATCATTTGATACGGATGATTTGCTTCGCATTGATGAAAACGGAATGGGATATATCAACATTATCCGTCTTACAGATATTCAAGACCGCCCAAAGCTTTTTTCTACTTTTATGTTGAGTCTTTTGGCTGAAATTTATGCAACCTTTCCAGAACAGGGAGACAGCGGCAGACCAGAATTGGTGATTTTTATTGATGAAGCACATTTAATCTTCAATGAAGCCAGCAGCGCACTGCTAAATCAAATTGAAAGTATTGTGAAATTGATTCGTTCCAAAGGTGTTGGGCTTTATTTCTGCACTCAAAATCCTACCGATGTGCCAGATGCAGTTTTAAGCCAATT
>JAGQYZ010000271.1:0-7406 GCA_020435865.1 Aequorivita sp.
GGGATCACTATTCTTGTTTCCACACCTTATATGGATGAAGCGGGCCTTTGTGACAGGGTGGCTTTAATACAATCGGGAAAAATATTGTCCATTAATACTCCGCAAGGTGTGGTAGATAGTTTTTCCAAGCCACTATGGGCTGTGAAATCATCATCTATGCTTGATCTGTTACATGAGTTAAAGGAAAAAGAATTTGTGGATAATGTGTATCCTTTTGGAGAATATCATCATGTGGTATTAAAAAATAAATCAGGAGGGCAGGCTTTAAGCCATTTTGTTGAGGATAAAAAAGATATTGAGGCCTTACAGGTGAAGCCTGATATAGAGGATTGTTTTATCGAACTTATGAAGACGGCTGATTAAAAATGAACAACGAAAAAGTTATAACAGCAAAAGATCTTACCAGGAAGTTTGGGGACTTCGTGGCTGTCGATCATATTTCATTTGAAGTAGCCAAAGGGGAGATTTTTGGTTTTTTGGGAGCCAACGGTGCCGGAAAAACCACAGCGATGAAAATGCTCATCGGGATTTCAAAACCAACCGAAGGAAAGGCAACTGTAGCTGGGTTTGATGTGAAAACCCATTCTGAACAAGTTAAAAAAAACATCGGTTATATGAGTCAGAAGTTTTCACTCTACGATGATTTGACCATGAAATAAAATATTTCCTTTTTTTTTTTTTTTTATGGTTTGAAAAAAGAAGTGATTAAGGAAAAAACCCAAAACCTCATTGATGAACTCAATCTTCACGAAAAGACTAATGATTTAGTGAGTTCGCTTCCTTTGGGCTGGAAACAAAAGGTTGCTTTTTCTGTGTCACTGCTTCACGAGCCAAAAATTGTTTTTCTCGATGAACCAACCGGCGGCGTTGACCCAATAACCCGAAGGCAGTTTTGGGAAATGATTTATCGGGAGGCGGATAAAGGCACCACCATTTTCGTGACAACGCATTATATGGACGAGGCCGAATACTGTGACCGGGTTTCCATAATGGTGGAAGGAAAAATTGAAGCTTTGGATACTCCTAAAGAGCTTAAGGAACATTATAAAGTTGGCTCAATGAACGAAGTTTTTTTGAAGTTGGCTAGAAATATTGAATAATGAAACGATTCAAAGGTTTTGTAATAAAGGAATTTTATCACATTTTCAGGGACAAACGCACCTTGGTTATCCTTTTTGGAATGCCAGTAGTGCAAATCCTGCTGTTTGGTTTTGCAGTGACAAATGAAATTTCAAACGTAGATATTGCAGTGCTGGACCATTCCAAAGACACTGAAACCAATAAAATAACCAGCAATATTGAAGCCTCCAAATATTTTAAGGTTACTGATTTTCTTGAAAATGAAAACCAAATAGAATCCATTTTCAAAAAAGGAAAAGTAAAAGCTGTATTGGTTTTTGAAAAGGATTTTGACAAGAATTTAATTGCAGAAAACGCTTCAAACATTCAAATTATTACGGATGCCACAGAACCAAATATGGCAAGTTCCGTAAACAACTACCTGATTTCTATTTTGCAACAATACCAAACTGAACTCAACACCACAAGAAAACTACCCTTTCAAATTGTTCCGCAAACCCGGATGTATTACAACCCAGAGCTAAAAAGTGTTTTTATGTTCGTTCCCGGAATTATGACGGTTATTTTAATGTTGGTTTCTGCAATTATGACTTCCATTTCCATCACACGCGAAAAAGAACTGGGTACCATGGAGATTTTATTAGTTTCGCCTTTAAAACCTTTTCAGGTGATTATTGGGAAAGTCTTTCCTTATGTGTTCTTGGCCATTATCAATGCAATTATCATTTTATTACTTGGTTTTTTTGTTTTTGGAATGCCCATTGAAGGCAGTTATTTTCTACTGGCATTGGAAAGTATCCTTTTCATATTCAGCGCTCTCGCCTTAGGGATATTAATTTCAACAATTTCCAAAACACAACAAACCGCAATGATGGCCTCGCTAATGGGCTTGATGCTCCCCAATATTTTGCTGTCAGGTTTTATTTTCCCCATTTCAAGCATGCCCTGGCCATTGCAGGTTATCAGCAACATTATACCGGCAAAATGGTTTATCATTTTGATCAAAGGGATTTTGCTTAAAGGTGTTGGGCTTGGAGCTCTTTGGAAAGAAACATTGGTGCTTGTGGCTATGATTGTTTTATTTATTGGGGTAAGTGTAAAAAAATATAAAACAAGGCTTGAATGAGAACGATAAGGATTTTATTGATAAAGGAATTTAAACAGATTTTTCGCAATAAATCGATGCTTCTCATCATTTTTGTGTTGCCGCTTATTCAATTGCTCATTTTGTCCAATGCTGCATCTTATGAAGTGAAAAATATCAAATTCGCTGTAGTAGATTTGGACCATTCCTCCTATTCGCGAGAATTGATAGGTAAATTCCAGACTTCTTCCCAGTTTGATTTTATAGCGATGTATCCTTCAGAAAAATTATCCAAAGAAGCTATTCAGAAAGGAACCGTAGCTGTGGTACTAAACATTCCCCAACATTTTGAACGTGACCTACTGAAAGAAAAAAAAACCAGTGTGTTGACCACAATCAATGCAATCAATGGTGCCGCCGCTGCTGTTGAAGCTATTTATGTTACCTCAATAGTAAAGGATTTCAATAAAAAAGTGCAAGTGGAATTGATGACTCCTGAAGATCTGAAACAACTACCACGGCAACTGAATGTTGTTTCCTCGTTTTGGTTCAATCCTGAATTGAACTACAAAACCTTTATGGTACCTGGAATCTTGGTATTGCTTGTAACCATGGTCGCGCTTTTCCTTTCTGGGATGAATATTGTGCGCGAAAAAGAACTCGGAACGCTAGAGCAGATAAATGTTACACCCATCAAAAAACACGAATTTGTAATCGGAAAACTTCTTCCATTTTGGATTTTAGGAATATTTGAGCTAACAGTGGGACTGATTGTTGCAAAAATAGTTTTTCACATCCCGATGGTTGGCAACTTGGGGCTGTTGTTCCTTTTTGCTTCAGTCTATCTTTTGGTGGTTTTGGGCATTGGAATGTTTATTTCAAACTTTACCGACACCCAACAACAAGCCATGTTCCTTTCATGGTTTTTTGCAGTGATTTTTATTTTGATGAGCGGCCTATTCACCCCAATAGAAAGTATGCCGGTTTGGGCGCAACTCATTACAGAGGCTAATCCTGTAAAGTATTTTGTAGAAGTAGTGCGGATGGTAATGCTGAAAGGATCTTCGCTTAAAGATATTACGCCACAACTCCTAAAACTTTGCATCTATGCATTTATTATAAATGGGTTGGCCGTGTGGAGCTATAAAAAAGTAAACTGATAAAAATGAATTTCGCTTTATTCGGAAACGATAACAAGCACGTTTTCTGATAAAAAATTATAGCATTGCCACAAGATCAAAATCAATTTCAATCTCTTCTTTTATCACTATCAAACCAAACATTTTTTTAGGAGGTTCTAGATTAAAGTCCCTAATGTCCAATTTTAGTTTTCCAACAAAATGATTCATAGGCGAAGAAATAATTTCTATTGGAAAAGAGTATTCTTTTTTTATTCCTGCAATAGTGATTTTGACAAATGCTTTGCTCCTTTTTTCTTTATTTAAGAGGATTTTGATCAATTCTAAAGAAATAATGGGGTACTCTTTGGTCTTGAGTAGTGAATGGAAGTCTTTATTTATAGCATTATTGCCACAATCAAAACCTTTATTTTTTAAAGAAAGAACTGCATTGTTGAAACGAATATCATTTCCATTCTTTTTGAAAGTCACTACTCTATTATCTTCTAAGTAGGCTGTATTGAAAACACATCCAAACTCGCTTATATTGGTATCTCCTTTTATTGAAAGCTCACTAGTTGCTAAAATTTGAATGGTTTTTGTTTCAAAATTATTCTGAGCAAAGCTTTTTAAACAAAAAAATAAAAGTAAAAAATATGCGAGCAGACGCTTCATTTTTTTTTTAATTTTAAAGGTGGAGGAATTTTACCTCCCCCACCTTTTTTTATTAGGATTAACTATTTAGAAGCTAATTATAGCTTCAAGCATTACTCCGTCAAATTTACCGCCATTTCTTAAATCGCTAGTTGGAAATCCTTCGTATTTCTGGTTCACATATTCCAGTTTAGCAAGAATATTTTTGGTCATAAACCAGCCAGCTGCCAAGTTAAATCTTGAAATGTCAACATCTGTTCCACCTACCATTTCGCCAGTTACATAATTATAACGTCCACCTACATAAACATTTTCATTATTTCCAAAGCGATAAATAAGTTCCCCAGCATATTGGTTAAAGATTCTGTCTTCAGGTTCTCCATTTGCTCTTCCAGCAGATCTTTCAAAAGTTCCAAAGAATTCCAAGCCTCCATATTTAACAAATGGGTTTACCATAACAGCGGTAATTTCGTTTCTGAATCCAGGGGCAAATCTACCTGAGCTAAAATTTGATGAAGTGGAAGCTCCGTCTGGCTCCATTACTAAGTAATATCTTGAACCAGCTCTGTCACCATGATACAAATAAACATTTGCATTTTTATTGGTATAATACACAGATCCTGTTAGTCTAATACGTAAATCATCGCTGACCATATTGTCATAACCAAGCTTGGCTATAAATGAAGGGTCTGTTTGATCTGGGCTGCTTACAGCTTGGTTCAATTTACCATTTGTTACACCCACCATTCCTATGAAACCACTTTTAAAGTAATAGACCTCAGCCCCTACCTCAGTAGTAAAAGCGTCCATTATAAGATTCCCTACAAATGGGTTATAAATTGCCTGAGCATTATCACTTCTTCTAAAATGGGCATCACCGTAATTATTTTCCATATGCCCTATTTTTATTCTTAGATTTTTCATTAATGGCTCCATAAAACCTTTACTAATAAAGTCTAGTTTGTCTATCTGGATATATCCCCCTTTCACATATGGTTCTGGGTGGTGGCGTGAAGACAAATAGGTTCTTAAGTGCATTCTCACTCCATCATATAAATGGACGTCAAGGTCTAAATTGGCTGTAGGCAAGTTAAAGTTGTCACCTATTTCAATAAGTGGAACCGGATTTCCATCTTCGTCAAGAGGCATACCTGTACTTTCATGGTTCAAAGCTTGAAACTGAATTGTGGATGCGCCACCAATGCGGACATTAACTCCGGTAAATGTAGAAGCCGTGTCTTTTGGAGCTTCAAATTGGTCAACTCCGCGTTGGTCTGGATATCTGAAATTGTCCAAGTCACGTGTAAGTGTTACTTGTGCAAATGCTTGGAAACCAAAAAGTAGTAATAGTACCGTACAAAAATAATTAGTTAGTGTTCTCATTTTAATAGTTTTAAGGGTGAATATTTTTTTTAAAAATTTCGATTTATATTATTTAATAAAAGATGATTTAAATTTGATATCAACTGCATCACCGGTGGTAATGGTGCCAAATATTACAGATGGAGGCTCAACTCCATAATCTGTCATTTTAATTGTTTTGCTTCCTGAAAGGATAATTTTATTCTGTGTAATTGCGATATCGAAAGCAATGTCAACGGTTTTTGTTTTTCCTGATATTGTTAGACTGCCAGTTGTTGATACGCTACAGCTATTGTTGTTTGAGCAGTTAATGCTGTTTACCTTATTTAGCTTATAGACTATTTGTTTGTACTTTCCTGTATTCAAAGCCTTGTAAGTATTTTTGTCCATAGTGGATTTTCCGCTTTTTAAGCTTTCAGCTGTAACACTAAAATCAAGTTGGTCAATTTTTGTGAGCATACCATTTTCAAATTCTACTACAATTTTACCTTGCTGGTTCTCCGCTTTTATGTCCCAATCATGAATGTTTGAGGTGCCATCTACTATTAATGTTGAAGCAGCATTACTTAATTGATACGTTTGTGCCAAAGAAGTTTGTGTTGTTAAAACCATTACTAAAAGGCTTCCAAATACTAGCTTTAATCTTTTAAAAGTTTTCATAATATATGCGCTTTAAATTTATGTAAAGGTAGAATCGATGAAAGGAAGAAAATATGACCATTGTCACTAAAAAGTGAACATATGACCATTGTCAGGAAACTGTATTTTTTTAGAAATAAAGGGGTTCAATAGCCACTTCTCCATAAGAATGGTATTTTACCAAAATCAGAAATCTAAAAACTATAGAAGGTAAGGTTTATAGAATCTATTTAGAGGATAATCCGAAAGGCATAACCCTATAAGATTACTTCAGCGTCCAAATTAAAATTTTTACCTTACTATTATATTAAAATCTCCTTTACTTCGTATAGCTTCGGAATGGTTACTTTCCAGCCATAGGTATCACGCAACTTCACCCGAAAAGCATCCTGCACTGTCGGCTCACCATGAATTAGGAATGTCTCTTCTGGAATGTTTTTAATATTGCTCGTCCAATCCAAAAGCCCTTTTTGGTCGGCATGTGCCGAAAGGCTTTCAATCTGGTGGATTTCAGCTTTTATGGGATAATATTTCCCGAAGAATTTTAATTCATAGGCACCTTCTAAAAGTTGCCGTCCACGAGTTCCTTCGGCTTGGAAGCCTACCAATAAAACTGTAGTATTCGTTTTATCTATTAGCTGTTTTAAATAAGTTAAAACCCTTCCACCAGTGACCATTCCGCTACCCGCAATAACTATTTTTGGCTGTGGGTTGTCTATGGTTTCCCACGTTTCTTTATAGGAAGTAATTATATGCATCCTATTATTCATCGCGTTGAAATCCTTCATAGGTAGTTTATGCCAATCTGAAAAGTTTTGAAAGACCGAAAGCACATTATTGCCCATCGGACTATCAATAAATATTGGGATGTTCGGAATCCGGTTTTCATTGTAAAGTTTCCAAAGAAGGAACATAAGTGTCTGTAAACGCTCCACGGCAAAAGAAGGTATTATTAAATTACCACGGTTGTGGATGGTTTTGTTGATGAGTTCCACCAAAGTATCTGAAACACTTTCTTGTGGATGGAGTTTGTTTCCATAGGTGCTTTCCATAAAAAGATAGTCCGCCCATTCTGGTTTTTCGGGCGGGAAAAGCAATAAATCGTGTTCCCTGCCAATATCTCCTGAAAAAACAAAAGTTTTTCCAAAGATTTCAAGTTCAATAAAAGTAGCACCTATAATATGCCCATTATACTTAAACCGATATTTTATGTTTTCTGAAAGGGAAATCCATTTGTCTTTTTCTTCAGATTGAAAAAAACCGAACGTTTTTTCAGCTTCCTCAACACTATAAAAAGGTTCGGCGGGTTTGTGTTTGGAATAGCCTTCCTCATTGGCCTTTTCTGCTTCTTCTTCGTGAATTTTTGCGCTGTCCAGCAAAATTATTTTAGTAATGGCAAGTGTTGGTGCTGTACCTATAATTTTCCCATGAAAACCTTGCTTTACCAATCGCGGCAAATAACCCGTGTG
>JAGQYZ010000271.1:7520-8066 GCA_020435865.1 Aequorivita sp.
TCTATTAAAATGTTCAGCTCTGTGGTTTCGATCAGGAATTTAGAACCCGTTACGGTTCCAGCTGCGCCAAGAAAATGGACTTTAATTTTTTGCATATCAATTGTTTTTACACAAGGTTTTAATTTCCGTTAAAATCCGTTCTTTTCGTTTTTCTGATATTCCCAGATGGTCCAAATAGAAAACATCGTTTATCAATTGTTTGCAAAGCACCACATCACGACTAAGTAAAAACTGTTTTTCACGTTGGCTCAGTAATGTAGAAACTGTTATTGGGTAAAGCCCCAAATGGTCAATGCGATCTTTGATGCCGTTTCCTATGGGATAATCCCAACTCAATAAATATAGTCCAACACATTTTCCATACTTTAATGCATCTTCTGTAAAGCGTGTATTGGTAACCACCCAACCCTCATTAGGTTTTTCAGCATGGTTTTCTTCTCCATAAAAATTAAGGATGTCGTGATACCGCGAATGTATATACAGCGGTACTTTCACATCGCAGTTTCGGCCTTCTTCACTGTGGAATTTACACTCAGCAACAACGTA
>JAGQYZ010000272.1 GCA_020435865.1 Aequorivita sp.
AGTTTTCAGGAAACATTTCCATGGCTGCATTGTACTCGTCCATGGCGTTTTTCATTTCATTTTTTTCAACATATAAATCGCCTTGATTCATATGCTAATAAACAAGAAAAACCTTTAAAAGTCTATCAATTTCTTTTATTGGATTTTCAGAATCATCAACTCTTAAGTCTATTAATTTATCATTCCAAGGTTCCTCTGAAGCTTCTGCTGCAAAGACTAATAATGCTGCAGATTGTTTTCCACGAATATCGCCTCCTGCGTTTTGTGCGGCTTGTAAAACTGCTACCACTCTTTCGGCTAAGGGCATTTCATTGTTCTCTTTCCAGGCTTTCTCCATTGCCGGAACTACTTTGCCGTTTAGCATCATATTAGCCTGTACTGAAAAATTTTCACCATTGGCTTGACCTGCATAATCTATACAGCTTTTACCAGTATGAGTTGCAACCCTGCCCTGTTTATCAAGAATTGCGACTTGACGAAAATCTCTTCCTTCATCATCACTCAGTAAAAAATCCATTGCTTCTTGAGGAGATTTTCCTTGCTTCAGTAATTCTAAACCACGAATTCCGAAAGATTTGTTTACAAAACTCTGTGTTGCAACAACACCTACTCCCGCTTCGCCCCAAGATACCGCCGTTCCCACACTAAACCAATGGCTTTGCACTGCAACGGCCATTTCGCCTGTTTTGTCATCGCGGGCAACTATGGAAAAGGTGTGTGCTAAGGGGTCATTGGGCTTTGTTGTTTGTGCTTTCATTGTAAAGATTGAAATAACCGAAAGAAAAAGAATAATTCGTTTCATAAAAATATGTTTTATTAATTTACAAGGTAATTCAAATTTTTATAAAAATATACGCACTGAATTGCTGAAAATTCACAAAAAACCCCACAAGATGTGGGGTCATAATCTATTTATTTAAAAGTGACGGCTTATCCTTTCAAACTCGCACTTAAATACTCACGGTTCATCCGAGCAATGTTTTCTAAAGAAATTCCTTTTGGGCACTCAATTTCACAAGCGCCAGTATTACTACAGTTTCCAAAACCTTCTTTGTCCATTTGTGCTACCATATTCAGAACGCGTTCAGTTGCTTCAATTCTTCCCTGCGGAAGCAACGCAAACTGGCTAACCTTTGCTGAAGTGAAAAGCATTGCACTTGCATTTTTACAGGCTGCCACACAAGCGCCACAACCAATACAAGTAGCCGCTTCAAAAGATTCATCTGCATCGTGCTTGTTTATTGGAATGGTGTTGGCATCAATAGTATTTCCCGAAGTATTTACTGAGATATACCCTCCAGCCTGCTGAATTCTATCAAAAGCACTTCTATCTACTACTAAATCCTTTATTACTGGAAACGCTTTTGCACGGAAGGGCTCAATAACAATGGTATCACCATCGTTGAACATCCGCATATGCAACTGACAGGTTGTAACCAATCTATCTGGTCCATGAGGTTCTCCATTAATTTGCAATGAACAAGAACCACAAATTCCTTCGCGACAGTCGTGATCAAAAACTACAGGCTCCTCGCCTTTGTTAATTAAGCCTTCATTAAGAACGTCGAGCATTTCTAAAAAAGACATGTCACCTTCTACTCCGTCAATAGGATATGTTTTTAATTCTCCCTTCGTAGTTGCGTTTTTTTGACGCCAGATTTTTAGTGTTAACTTCATGTTGTTAAAAGTTATGTGTTAAGTGTTAAGCGTTATGCGCTAACAACTTTATATTTTTTATAATTATTGCTTCTTGGCATTTTTTAAATAATTAATATATCCGTTTAGAATAGCTTTGGTTTTTTCATATATCTGTCGGAATTCTAACATAATCTCGTCATCAATATAATCTTCATCCCTTGCGATAATAACTTGATTTAATGATTCACAAAGTGAACCACGTGCCATTCTGCATGATTGAATATTTTCTTGAAAATGAAACCTTCCATATCCTTCCGAAATATTGTCGGAAACTGATCGGGAAGAACGTCTTAATTGGTTTTTCAAGGCAAATTTCTCGTCCGGCGGAAATTTCGGCAAAATTCCTTTGGAAACATAACGTCTTAGTTCAGTTGCCACTTTCCAACACTCCAAATCTTCAAAAGAATTTATTTGAGCCACATTAATTTTATTTCAAGTTTTCACTCTTAACGCCTAACTCTTAACCTATTTATAAGAACGCGACTTCACTTCAATATTTTCGTACTCCAATTCTTCTTTGTGAAGCACTTCATTTCCTGGGTCTCCGGTATATTCCCATGCTGCAACATACATAAAGTTTTCGTCGTCACGCAGTGCTTCACCTTCATCTGTTTGGTATTCTTCACGGAAGTGACCGCCACAGCTTTCATTTCTGTGCAGTGCGTCTTTTGCAAACAATTCGCCCAACTCCAAGAAATCTGCCACGCGGGTTGCTTTTTCAAGTTCTGCGTTCATTTCGTTCATTCCTCCAGGAATTTTAACGTCTTTCCAGAATTCTTCACGTAACATTCTAATTTCTGCCATTGCTGACTCTAAATCTTTTGCATTACGAGCCATTCCGCATTTGTTCCACATTATGTGACCCAATTTTTTATGGAAATGATCCACAGAGTGTGTTCCCTTATTGTTAACCAATTTCTCCAAAAGCTCACGAACCTTGTTTTCGGCTTCGTCAAATTCTTTCGTATCGGTTGCTATTTTTC
>JAGQYZ010000273.1 GCA_020435865.1 Aequorivita sp.
TCTGTTGACTTCCACCACTTTCATCGGCCATCATTGTACTTTTATA
The DNA here is from genome assembly GCA_020435865.1 of Aequorivita sp. Classification (GTDB taxonomy): domain Bacteria; phylum Bacteroidota; class Bacteroidia; order Flavobacteriales; family Flavobacteriaceae; genus Aequorivita. Next base: position 47 of record JAGQYZ010000273.1, read on the forward strand.
TAGCATTGGTTGTGGTCCAACACTATTTCGAAATTCGCTTATTAAAACAGCTTTCCCAATAGATTGATTCAAAACAGAAACATATTCTTCAGCTTTCATTTTAGCATTTTCTATAGCTTTTTTCGCTGCTTGGCTTTCTAATGTAGCTTTGTTTGAAGACGAAAACGATACACCGTCTATTCTATTGATACCCGTATCCAAAAGTCCTTTCATCACGGGTTCATATTTTTTTAAATCGCGCAACTTTACAGAAAGTGATTGGTTGGCAGCAAACGTGTATGTTTTACTGTTATAATCATAGTTTTTACTGAGGTTCATATACTCCGTCCGCACATCTTTGTCATCAATATCCATTTTCTTTAGGAATTTTAAAACTTCATTGATGGTTGCATCGTTCTGTTCCTTTAATGTTTTGGTATTTTCACCTGTGTTTTCTACTCGAATACTAATAGTAACTTCATCAGGAACCGTACGGACAATACCTTCGCCAGTAACGTCTATTGTTGGTGGTGGTAACGTGTTTTGAGCCATAATGGTAGTAGTTGTTATTGCTAAGACTAAAAGTGTTTTAAATGTTTTCATATTTATTTGATTTTTTTTGTCTGTTCGCTTTGATCTATTTTCTTTTCTCTTTTTTTAAATTTTACCTAGTTTATGCATAATGAATAAAATAATCAATGGTATGGCAAGTAAAACAACGATCCACAAACTTGTTACAAACAAAGAAGGCGCAAATACCAATGTTAAAACATAACCTCCAATTGCTCCCCCAATGTGGGCATCGTGTCCAATGTTTCCCAATCTTTTTTTCATTCCGTAAATTGAATACAACAAATATGCCATCCCAAAAAGCCAGGCTGGTATTGGTATTGGAATGAAGAAAAGATAAAGTCCCATATCCGGAAAAAACAAAATGGCAGAATACAATACGCCCATCACCGCACCACTTGCCCCTATTGCGCTATAGTGATATTCATCTTTGTGGAAGTAGAAGGACAAAAGATTCCCCAACAGAAGGCTGGCCATATAAATGATTACAAAATATGTTACTCCAACACTCATAATAACTACTGGAGCAAAAAAGTAAAGCGTAAGCATATTAAACAGCAAATGTGAAAAATCTGCGTGCAGAAAAGCGGAACTGAACATACGTATCTGTTCACCCCGACGTATTCCAGCAATATTGAATTTATATTTTTCAAAGAATGAAAAATCGTTAAAACCTTTCATTGAAATAATTACGTTTGCGGCAATGATTATGATTGTGGCTATATCAAGATTATGCATTGGGATATAAAAGTTATAGGTTATTAATCTTTAATGAATTTTGAATTCTAATTCTTGCAATAAATTTAGTTAGTTTTGTGGTAACAATTCCTATGCAAAGATTGCTTTATATACTGGCATATCCAATTCTTTGGCTACTTTCCATCTTGCCGATGCGCATTTTGTACATTAAATCCAGTGCACTGTATATTTTGGTATATTATATAGTGGGTTATCGAAAAAAAGTAGTGAAAGACAATCTGGCTTTGGTTTTTCCTGAAAAATCGCAGCAAGAAAGGGATCGAATAGCACAACAATTTTTCAAACATCTTTGCGATGTTATTGTGGAAACAATCAAATCCTTGACCATTTCTGAAAAGGAAATCCGCAAACGTTTTGCAGTTACAAATGCTGAAATACTTGACACATATTATCAAAACAACCGAAGTATTCTTCTTATGGCTGGGCACTATGGAAACTGGGAATGGAGCGGAATTTTAAACAAACTAATGGATTTTGAAGCGTACGCGGTTTATAAGCCTTTGGACAACAAACAATTTGATGCTTTGGTAAAAAAAACGCGGGAACACTTTGGCGGTATTATTGTCAGCAATAAAAAAATTGTTGGGGTCCTTTTTAGAAAGTGGAAAAAAGGCGTTAAAACATTAACTTACATACTTTCGGACCAAACCCCAAAACTTGGCGCTTTCAAACATCGAGATACTTTTATGGGCATAAACGTCCCAATGTTCACTGGTACAGAAGAACTTGCTAAAAAACTCGATTTTTGTGTGCTCTATCTAAAAGTTGAAAAAGTGAGGCGAGGCTACTATACAGCAACTTTTGTTCCCGTGGTTGAAAACCCAAAAGATTATCCAGATTTTCAAATAACCCGCATGTTTTTTGATGTTTTGGAAGCACAGATTCGCGAAAAACCTGAGTATTATTTATGGTCTCATAAACGGTGGAAGCTTAGGAATGTTTAAGAAAAAATTTATCTTTAGGATAACAGTAATAAAAGTTATTATATAACGCGTTAATCAAAATTCTCAAAGAACTTTATGATATGAATACATTTGAAAAGATAGTTTTTCTTGAAATGACAAATAAACAGTTTGCTAAACTTCCTAATTCAGAATATTTTGAATTATACAAAAAACTTGATGAAAATGAAAAGAATCATATTGATTTAAATATTTCCAATGAAATTCATGAAATTTGGACTTGGATAAATACAAAACAAAGAAAGGAAATTCATAAGACTAAAATAAATTCAATTGAGGAATATAATGAACTAATTGCACCAGTCAGTGAAATAATTTTGAGTGTTTCAAAAGAATTCGGAATAACGTTAAAAAATGAAGTAACGGAACAATTTAAGAATGCAGTTACAAGTATATTGGGAAAAGATTACTTGGATCAATTTATGGATGGTTTAAAATAAATCTTTTCCTAATATTTTAGTATAGACAATAATTACTTCTCTTTTTTACATTTTTAAAAAACTACAATCCCGCAACCTCTTTAATTTCCTCAATAATCTTATCCGCCAAAGCATCTGCCTCTTCTTGGCTTTTCGCTTCGGTATAAATCCTAATAATCGGTTCGGTATTAGATTTTCGAAGATGCACCCA
>JAGQYZ010000274.1:0-222 GCA_020435865.1 Aequorivita sp.
GCAATGAACAAAGCCATTTCAAAATTCAATTTTTCAATTACTGAATTCACCGTTGCGCCGCAAATAAACCCTTCCAAAGAAACTCTTCCGTATCACGAATGGCTCATTGAGTTTGACAATGTTCCTGAAAACCTTCAAAAAGTAACTGAATTTCTCGATGCTGAAATGCAAAACCAAAATTCCTATTATTTCGATTTAATTGAAGGGAAAGTACTGCAACCC
>JAGQYZ010000274.1:314-2980 GCA_020435865.1 Aequorivita sp.
GGTCAAAACAAGGTGCCACGCCTTTCTAACGATCGTAAAATAGCTGATGCACTACTACAAATACAGCCCCAAAATTAGTGTTATCTTTGCACCTAATGAATAAATTGAAATCACATACCAGAACACGAGCCCAGGAAAGTACAGGCGCCATTGAAAAATTATATATCACAATGCGCCACCTCTTTAACCGTGGGTTTTACAAGCCTATGGGTATTTCTGGTGAATCTCTCCGAGAATCATTGCTTACGCTTCGCCCAGAGATTTACGGCTCAATTACAGAAGACAAAATTGAATTGCAGGGCTTGTTATACGTTATGGATCGTTTGCCTGATGGCATTGAAGAATGTAGCTTCATAAACTTGACGAGTGATGAAGGTTATAAAAATTCACATTTTGAACCTATAATCCCTTTGAAACGGCGCAGGAATTGTTACCGAATAGATTCGGAACAGATGAATATTGAAATTACCCGTGGTCGTTCGGAAATTTATGACATTCTTACACATTTAACTTTCCTTTTTATAGAGTCGCACAAGATTATGAAGCAGGTTCTAATTAATGAGAATGGGGAAGTAATCCGCGATTGGAAAAAGCTGGAACAAGCTGTGCTGAAAAAGGGCAAACTTACGCAGAAAGAAAAAGAAGTTGCGCTTACACATACTGCAAATTTCCTTGGAAGAACCTTTGAAGAAGTAAATAACGTCTATCCTTATTTCGCGACCGAGAAGAATGAAAACAAATTCTTTAATATTATCTATTATCTTGGGAAATTGGCCATAGAAGAAGTTATCGAAAATAAAAAGCGCATTATTACATTTAGTCCAGTTCTTAGAGAACGTTTGGGTCACCATATTCACGGCGAGCAATGGGCCTATCGCATAAAGCAGACACTGCAAGAAAGGGGATTGCTGGAACGGCCAGTGCACATTATAAGCGCAAACATGCATAGCGTAATGAACAGTATTTATGCGCCAAAGGCATTGCCTGTTGAATTTTCAAAGAAAAAACCAATGGAGGTTTTTGAAGCTTTGAGCAGTCCAACCAATAAAAAATTGCGCGAAAAAGTATCCAAAATGGCACTTGGGGAAGGAATGATTTTAATTGAAGACCAAAGTGGGACAAATATTGACGTTCAAATAATAGATACCGCCAAAATAAAGAAAAGCCCTTATATCAATGGATTAAACGGATTGGAAGATTCAAAAAGACCTGTAATTGTCGTAATGGATTACGCCTTTGGTGAACAAGCATATGAAACAATGGATGAGCTTTTGAAACCTTTTGTGGATAGCGATAAAAACCGTCATTTTTTAAATGTTGTTTCTGTTTCAATTATGGGGAAAGCGGGAATTTTAGAAGGTGGTAAAGGCGATATTATGATTCCGTCAGCACACGTCTTTGAAGGAACGGCAGATAATTATCCGTTTAAAAACAAATTAGAAAAATTGCATTTTAAGGATGATGATGTGAAAGTGTATACCGGAACCATGATTTCGGTTTTGGGAACCTCGCTTCAAAACAGGGATGTACTCAAGTTTTTTCACAATTCCACGTGGAATGTGATTGGCCTTGAAATGGAAGGTGCACATTATCAAAAAGCAATACAGGCCGCATCCAAGATTCGCAGAAGCATAAGCCCAAAAGTAAAGGTTCGGTATGCTTATTATGCTTCAGATAATCCATTGGAAACAGGAAGCACTTTGGCTTCGGGTGGATTGGGAACAACAGGGGTAAAACCTACCTATTTAATTACCGAAAAGATGTTAAAACAAATTTTAGACACTGCTAAAAATTAATTTTGAAAAACGATAAAGTACTGATTACCGGAGGTGCAGGATTTATAGGTTCCAATTATGTGGAATATGTCCTTAAAAATTCAGATGAAGAAATTTTCGTATTGGATAAGCTAACCTACGCTGGAAATTTAAAAAACTTAGAGAGCGTTTCAGACAAATTTACCTTTGTTAAAGGAGATATTTGTGATTTGGAATTCATTCAAAAACTATTCAGGGAACACCAATTCCAAAAAGTAGTTCACTTTGCTGCTGAAAGCCATGTGGATAACTCCATTTCGGGTCCTTCGGAATTTATTCAAACAAACATCGTCGGCACATTCAGCTTACTTCAAAGTGCTTATAAAACTTGGATGAACGGCCCGAATGACTTAAAAAATGAATTCAAAAATGCACGTTTTCTGCATATCTCAACCGATGAGGTTTATGGAACTTTAGGCAAAACAGGATTTTTTACAGAAGAAACATCGTATGCTCCAAATAGCCCTTATAGTGCATCAAAAGCTTCGTCAGATTTTATTGTTCGTAGTTACTTTCACACCTATGGAATGCCGGTTGTAACTACAAACTGCTCAAACAATTACGGCCCAAATCAACATAAAGAAAAATTGATTCCAACGATAATTCGAAAAGCAATTTCTGGCGAATCCATACCAATTTATGGCGATGGAAAGAACGTTCGCGACTGGCTTTATGTAAAGGATCATTGCAGTGGAATTTATTTGGCTTTGGAAAAAGGAAAACTCGGCGAAACCTATAACATTGGGGGCAGAAACGAACGTGAAAATCTTTATATTGCGAATGTTATTTGTGAAATGCTGGACGAAATGCTCCCAAAGAATATGCCTTATAAAGAGCAAATAACTTTTGTAA
>JAGQYZ010000275.1:0-4238 GCA_020435865.1 Aequorivita sp.
AAAAGTACTCCAATGTTAATAAATATAGGAAAATACAAACAGCTATTTTTTAAAAACCCGTTGTACATCTTTATATTTGTTTCCGCACTATGGAACACTTCATTGTATCAGCCCGAAAGTACCGCCCCGCCGTTTTTAAAGACGTTGTTGGGCAACAGGCAATTACCAATACTTTGGAAAACGCCATAGAAAATAACCATCTTGCCCAAGCGTTGCTTTTCACGGGCCCTCGTGGCGTCGGAAAAACAACTTGTGCAAGAATTCTTGCCAAAAAAATAAATTCTGACGGAAATGAAAAGGAAGGCGAAGATTTCGCTTTCAACATTTTCGAACTGGATGCAGCTTCAAACAATTCCGTAGATGACATTCGGAATTTGATAGACCAAGTTAGAATCCCGCCACAGGTTGGAAAATACAAAGTGTATATTATTGACGAGGTACACATGCTATCCTCAGCCGCTTTCAACGCTTTTTTGAAAACTTTGGAAGAACCACCAAAACACGCCATTTTCATTTTGGCGACTACGGAAAAGCACAAAATAATCCCGACCATACTATCCCGTTGCCAGATTTTTGATTTCAGAAGAATCAGTGTTCGCGATATAAAGGAGCATTTAGCCGAAGTAGCAAAGGCAGAAAACATTGATGCCGAAGACGATGCGCTGCACATAATCGCCCAAAAAGCAGATGGTGCTTTGCGGGACGCGCTTTCCATTTTTGATAGAGTTGTGAGTTTCGCCGGAAAAAACCTTACCCGCGAAGCAGTAACCGAAAACTTAAACGTGCTGGATTACACTTGGTATTTCCAAGTTACAGACTTACTGCTGGAAAACAACATTCCGCAGGTTTTGGTTACTTATAATGATATTTTGTCAAAAGGTTTTGATGGGCATCATTTTATTATGGGTCTTGCCTCTCACTTCCGTGATTTATTGGTTTGTAAAAACCAGGAGACCATTGATCTTTTAGAAGTTGGCGAACAGGTTAAAACTATGTATTTTGAACAATCCCAAAAAACAGACACACAGTTTTTGATTGATGGAATTGAAATTGCCAACACATGCGACTTGAAATATAAAAGCAGCCAAAATCAACGCCTTTTAGTTGAACTTTGTCTGATGCAACTTGCTTCCCTGACTTTTCAGGGTGAAAAAAAAAAGCTTAATAACGGCCGTTTCGTAATACCTCCCTCCTATTTTAAAAGTGAAAAAATCACAACAGAAAAGATAACTTCTGCGGGAAGTATTGTGCCGAAAATTCCCAAGAAAATCGAAAGCGAAACCGAAGCTGATCACAATACCTATCGGAACAAAGATGAATCTGAAAACATAAAAGCTAGCGAACCTTCACAAGAAATTTCCAAAGAAAAAAATTTTTCTGAAAATCTCATTTCCGAAGAAAAGTCTGATAGTGGCGAATCTGAAAAAGTAATTGAACGACCCCAAATCCTAGCTGAAAGAAACGCCAAAAAAGTTTCAGCACTTTCTTTAAAAAGCATTCAAAAAAAGCAGGAAATAAAGCAAGAAATGGTTGCAAACCAACCCGATATTGAAAATCTTCCAGTAAATGAATTTTCCGAAGAAGAAATGCAAAGCGCTTGGAAAGAATACACAACAAATGTGGAAAGTGATGGCAAGTTCAATCTACTTTCACATTTAACGATGGGCATTCCAAAATTGGACGGCTCCATTATTCATCTTGAATTTCCAAACCAAACCATAAAAACTGAAGTGGAACGTGCAAAGTATGAATTGCTAGGCTTCTTGCGCGAAAAACTTCAGAATTACGATATAGATCTAGACATCACCGTAAATGAAATTGCCGAAAAACAGTACGCCTACACTACGCGTGAAAAGTTTGAAAAAATGAAGGAAATGAATCCGTTAATTGAAAAACTGCGAAAGGAATTTGATTTGGATATTTAACTTTAAGCTTTTAATAGTAAACTTTTAAATGAAATGCTTGGTTTAAAACTTCCCACAGACCCGCGATGGGTAAACATTGTTGAAAAAAATATAGAAGACATTCTTACCGATCACGCTTGGTGCGAACAGAAAGCGGCTTCCACTGCTGTTTCGTTGATTGTAAGCTTTCCAGAATACACAGAATTAATTCAGGAAATGATTGCTTTGGTAAAAGAGGAAATTAGCCATTTTAAAATGGTGCATGACAAAATTCTAGAAAATGGTTGGGTTTTGGGCCGTGACCGGAAAGACAAATATGTAATGCAGATTATTCAGTTCTTCCCAAAAGGGGGAAGCAGAACAACACAACTTGTACATAGATTACTTTACGCAGCCTTGATTGAAGCCCGCAGTTGTGAGCGTTTTCGGCTTTTAAGTGAGCAATTGGAAGACAAGGAATTGGCAGAATTCTACAGAAAATTAATGGTCAGTGAAGCTAATCACTATACGATGTTTCTTGGCTTTGCAAGGCAATATGGCGATAGAAAAGAAGTTGATCAAAAGTGGAGCGACCTTTTATCTTTTGAAGCTGAAGTAATGAAAAATCTCAGTAAACACCAATCCATTCATGGGTAAAACTTCATAGCCATACACTGTAAATTTAGAAAACCATGAGCACCCTTTCCATTGTTGTCATCAGTGTCATTGTGCTACACTTAGTAGTCGGTTTCGGCTGGCTAATCTATAAGCTCTCCCCTCGCAAAGAAGATAAAAATTCAACAGATAAAACTACTGAAGATTAGAAAAATTCACGAATTAACCTCCATCTCAGCAGCAACCTTTTCGTTATAAAGGCTACGTACAATACCATCACTAAGCCCAATCTTAGGAACAAAAACATTCTTCGCCTTACTCCATTTCATTGCTGAAAGATAAATTCGGGTTGCAGGAACCACAACATCTGCACGGTCTGGGTTCATATCAAGTTCCGTAATACGTTCTTCATAGCTAAGCGATTTTATAAGTTCATAATAAGAAGAAAGATAAAAAAAGCTAAGTGGTTTTCCGATTTTTTTTCCACTCTTTTTATATATGCTATTAATGTTCCCGCCACTACCAATCATTGAAATTTTATGATAGTCTTTTGTTTCCTGTTTTATCCAAAGTTCCACGTCTTCCCATATCCTTTCGTCCACACGATCCTCAAGCAGTCGTACAGTTCCTAATTTAAAACTCTTAGAAGCTACAACATGGCCATTTGCAAAAACAGTAAATTCAGTACTTCCACCTCCAACATCCACATATAAAAACACCTTGTCGCCTTGTATCAAACTTTTTAAATCTGTAGAGGCTATAATAGCTGCCTCATCATTGCCATCAATAATATTTATTGCTAGTCCGCTCTCCTTTTCAATCTGCGCTGCAACCAATCGCCCATTAGATGCCTCTCGCATAGCCGAAGTAGCACACGCCCTAAAACGTTTAATATTGTGTGTTTTCATCAGCAATCGAAAAGCAGTCATTGAATCAATCATGCGCCTCACATTGCTTTCAGAAATTTTTCCATCAAGAAAAACTTCCGCCCCTAAACGTATGGGAACGCGGACCAAAGAGGTTTTCTTAAAAATAGTATCCATTCCTTCCTGTTCAATCACAGACATCACAAGCATGCGAATGGCATTACTACCAATATCTACAGCTCCATATTTTTCAATGTTCAACAAATCAGTTTAATTCAAGTTTTTCTAAATAGTAATCATACATTTTGAATTGGGAACGCACTGGCGGTTTGCTGTTTTTCAAATATGCATTATCGTTCTTAATGCTTATAACACGTGCTTTTACGTTATCGCTCCAGCCTATTTCAAAATTTTCAAGTATTTCCTGTTTAATACCTTCATCATAAATAGGGCAGGAAATTTCCACTCTGTTGTCCAGATTTCTTCCCATAAAATCTGCGGAAGAAATATAAACTTTAGTATCTCCCCCGTTCTCAAAAATAAACAAACGTGGATGCTCCAAAAATTTCCCCACAATGCTGATGGCCTCAATATTCTCGCTCATTCCCTTTACGCCGGGAATCAGACAGCAAATGCCGCGCACGATCATTTTTATCTTCACACCCGCCCGGCTCGCTTCATATAATTTATCAATCATCTTGAAATCTGAAATACTGTTCAATTTCAACTTGATTCCGCTTGGCAAACCTGCCTTTTTATTTTTTATTTCTGTGTCGATCAAGTGATAAAGGGCATTTCGGGTATAGTGTGGCGATAAAATAAGGTGACGATATTTTTTTACTTGATAGTTCACTTCAAAAAAATCGAAAACCTT
>JAGQYZ010000275.1:4318-6584 GCA_020435865.1 Aequorivita sp.
GCAGTAGATTCGTTGAAATTTCCCGTGCTAAGAATGCCGTAACGAACCAATTTATTGTTCTCAATTCGTTCAATAACACAAGCTTTGCTATGGACTTTCAAGCCTTTCACTCCAAAAATTAGCCTTACGTCCTCGCTTTGAAGCAATTCGGCATATTCTATATTCGCTTCTTCATCAAAACGTGCTTGAAGCTCTATCTGCACAGTAACATCCTTCCCATTCTTCTTCGCATTAATCAACGAACTAGCAATGTGAGATACTTCTGCAAGACGGTAAATAGTAATCTTAATAGATTTCACCTTTGGGTCTAGTGCAGCTTCCCTTAAAAACTTTACCACATACATAAACGTTTGGTAAGGCGCGTGTAGCAGATAATCTTTCTCAACAATTTTATCAAAAAGACTTCCTTGTAAACTCAACCCTGGAATGGGTAACGGTTCGGTAGGTTCATACTGAAGATCTGGCCTTCCCAAACGCGGAAAATTCATATAATCACGACGGTTGTGATAACGCCCACCAGGAATGATGCTATCGGTTTTGTCAATGCCCATTTTATTAAGTAAAAATTGCAATGTTTTTTTGTTTATACTTTTGTCATAAACAAATCGAACCGGATCACCAACACTCCTATTTTTAACACTTTTTGAAATCTTATCAATGAAACTCTTACTTAAATCACTATCAATGTCCAACTCCGCGTCTCGTGTAATTTTTATCATATGTGCCGAAATGGTTTCATATTTAAAAATACTGAAAATGTTATGCAAACAATGGCGAATTAGGTCGTCTAGAATAATAATATATTGTTTGTTTCCTTCTTGCGGAAGTACAACAAACCTGTCTATGGTTCTTGGAATTTCTATAAGTGCATAATTGTGTTTTGCATCAAAAGTATCATCCTCTTTACTCATTACCATCGTTACAGCCAGATAGGCGGCACTATCGCGCAAGCTTGGAAATTCATCCAGTTCCCCAATCATAATAGTCATCATGGCAGGACTTACTTGCCTAACGAAGTATTCTGAAATGAATTTACTCTGCGCGGGTGTGACTTCCGTTTCGTCGATTATGAAAATATTTTCTTTCCGAAGTTCTTTCTGAATATCGTTAAGTATCTTTAGACTATGCGCCTGTTGGTCTATCACCGTATGCGTAATTTCCTCCAAAAGATCTTTTGCGGAAATACCACCCAGAAAGCTACGTCCCGTTTTTCCCGCTTCCACAATCCGTCTAATAGTAGCGTAGCGTACTTTGAAAAATTCATCCAGATTATTTGAAAAAATTCCCAGAAATCGAAGTCTTTCCAATAAGGGTATTTTTTTGTCATTCGCTTCCTGCAAAACACGGGCATTAAACTGTAGCCAGCTTAACTCTCTGTTGTTATATTGATTGCGAACATGTGTATGAGTGTCAACTTTTTCAGTCATTATTTAAGATCCCGTGGGAAAATTGTTTTCACGGTTTTGCCCGTGGTTATATTGCTCCATTTTTTTTCATCAAACTGCAACATTACGAAGCCACAAGTTGGAACATTGTCAATATAACGGTTTCCAAGCATATTTGCAACGGAAGTAAAAGCATGGTTGTGGCCAACAATCATTACACAATCTAAATCATCACTTAAAGATTTTATGAGCCGCATTACATTTTGCCCACTGAAATCATAAAGGTTGTGGCTGGTTTCAAAGTTTGCATCATCAATACCCAATGCTTTTTTAAAAAAATGTGCTGTAGCAAATGCGCGAGTAGCATCACTGCTAATTATTTTCTGTGGTGGATCAATTTCTTTTGAAACCTTTTTTGAAACTAAGTGTCCATCGCGTTCCCCCCTTCCTTTTAAAGGTCTTTTATGATCATCTACATCGTGTTTCCAAGATGATTTTGCGTGTCTTACCAAGTATAGTGTTTTCATAAGTTATAATGGTATCTATTATTTGAATTCTTCGGTAAATGAATCATCCCATTTAAACGCATTTATAATCCAACCTTCTTCGTTTTTATAATAGGTAAAAATCAATCGAATTGCGCTATTCGTATATCTGATTATATAGGTTTCCCGTATAACAAAATCAGAAATCGTTTCATTTTTCACTTTTAGATCTCCAATTGGTTTACCGAATCGCTGTTCAATTAAATTTAGATATTTAATTGTCTGCCCTTCAATTGATTCAATCTCATTTTGAGGCATTGGCCAATATGGAGTTAATTCTTCAAAAGATTGTGAAATTTTATTTTCTTTAAATAATGAAACAACTTTTTTTGAAAA
>JAGQYZ010000276.1 GCA_020435865.1 Aequorivita sp.
TAGGTGTATTACCCGAAGCGAGATAAGCACGCATACTTTCCAAAATCGCTGACAAGCCACTGCCATCATCGCTTGCACCAAAGGAAGGGACCAACGCGCTGTCATAGTGTGAAAGTAAAAGAAGTGCTTTTCCATCTTCCATTCCTTTTAATCTGGCCACTATATTTATAGGCTTGTCCAGTGTTTTCGATTCTGGGTTTAGACTAAAGCCTTTTTGGATGTGCGGATCGAGCCCTAATTTCCGTAATTCCGAAATTAAAAATTCACGAACTTCTTCGTGTGCATCAGAGCCTAAATAATGTGGTTTTTTCGAAATTTCGCTTAAAGGATGTAGCGCTCTATCTACAGAAAATTCAATAGCAGGAGCTGTTTCATCCCCATCGTAATGGGGCGTCAATCCGTAAAAACTATAAAAGACCAGTGCAATAATTAGGAAGAGCGAAAGAATGGCGCCAAGTTTTTTCATGGTTGGGAAGTTTAGGTTGTTAAAAATACGATTTTAATCGGAAGGGATTTTTCTTAGCAATACTCAGATTTCTGCGGTTTGATAAAATTGTTTATCTTAGAAGTTCGCAAAAATTTGATACTATGGGAATTAAAAGTTTTATTGGCAGAAGGGCAAAGCCCCAAAAAGGTACTTTAGAAAAAATAAAGGTTTCCGATTACATGACGCGAAATCTTACCACCTTCAAACCAGAGCAATCTGTGCTTGAAGTAATTGAAATTCTTCTAAAGAAAAGAATTTCTGGTGGCCCAGTTGTGAACGATAAAAATGAATTGGTCGGGATTATTTCCGAAGGCGACTGTATGAAAGAACTTAGCGATTGCCGCTATCACAACCATCCAATGGAAGACGTGAAAGTGGAACTTCACATGATTAAAGATGTTGATACCATAGACGGCGAAATGAACGTGCTTGACGCAGCCAGTAAGTTTTTAGAATCGAAACACCGCCGTTTTCCAATCGTAGAAAATGGAAAACTAGTGGGCCAAATAAGTCAGCGTGATGTACTACGTGCTGCAATGGAGTTGAAAGGACAATCTTGGTAATTACTCGTTTTCCCTAAAAATTATTTCAATCCGTTTATCGGGAATCAACCACATTAATGCGACCAAAATGTAAAGTGACCCTGCTATCCACGGTATATAAAATGCAGAAATTATTGCTATTAGATATATAACCGGTGAAGCTTTTCCCTTTAAATCCTTTCCCAAAGCTTTTGATAATAGCGAGTCTTTCCCTTGAACTGCCAAAATTCTATTTTGAAGAATAAAATAAGCTATTGCCGCCATCAATAAAACGATGCCGTATAGTGCCATGGGTAGTTCAGCAAAATTATTTTCGCCCATCCACCCCGTTGCAAAAGGAATCAACGACAACCAAAAGAGCAAATGAAGATTTGCCCATAATATACCACCATTCACTTTTTTGACGGCATGCATCATATGGTGGTGGTTGTTCCAATAAATACCGATATAGATAAAACTTAAAATGTAACTTAAAAAAACGGGCAATAAGGGCGCCAGCGCCTCTATATTTGTACCGTGCGGAACTTTTAATTCCAAGACCATAATGGTAATGATAATAGCGAGCACCCCATCGCTAAAGGCTTCTAATCTGTTGCTGTTCATAAACTATTTCTTTAATATATCCGAAGAAGTTGATTTTCAATTGATTAAAATACGGAAATTTCAATTAAAAAGATTATTATGTAAGTGCCTGAAATATTGATATTTACATTTATAATAGGCGTTTACAAACGTTTACAAACAACTATAAACGAAAGTAAATAAGTAACAACCAACTAAAATTTGGAAGCCATGCTAAGTTTGTCCTGTCGAATAAAAATAACTTCGATAGTATCAATTGTTTAACATTAAATTTTAGAAATCATGAGCACACTTAGAAACAAAGTACAGTTGATTGGAAACTTGGGAAACGATCCCGAAATTGTAAATCTTGACGGCGGAAAAAAACTTGCCAAGTTTAGTATCGCCACAAATGAAAATTACAAAAACCAAAAAGGTGAAAAGATTACAGACACTCAATGGCACAACATTGTCGCTTGGGGAAAAACAGCTGAGATCATTGAAAATTATGTCACAAAAGGAAAAGAAGTGGCAATAGAAGGAAAACTGACTTCCAGATCATATGATGATAAGGAAGGAGTAAAAAGATACATAACAGAGGTTGTATGTAACGAGCTAGTCATGCTGGGGAGTAAATAAATGACTGGCTAACTAAGCCCCTGCTTTTAGCAGGGGCTTTTTAAATTTCAAATATTTATTTTAAGTACCACGAATAGGTCAAAAGGAACATGCCCATTAATTCTTAATAATTCTTTCATTAAAAACCATTTCTCCTTCTGAACTTTTTAATACTAAAATATAGAATCCTGTGGAAAGCTCTTTAAGTGATATTGATTTACTATTCAAAATATTTGTCTTTATAATTTTTCCTGATAAATCCATGATATAGTATTTAATATTATCCAAGTTAATAGTTGAATTCAAAGTAATTTCATCACTTGTTGGATTTGGATAAACGGTAACTGTTTTATAGGAATTATCGGGATTTGAAAGCGAACATATTACAGTATTTAGATCTATTTGCGGACAATTTGACGACATATATTCTGAAGTGGTTGCCCCGCCAAAAATATTTCCTGTAATTGGACCAAGGCTAGCAACCTCTTCAACGGTTTCTAACTCTAGATCGAATAAATATATTCTGGCAATGCCGTCAATTCCATAAATCTTTTCTGTTTCGCAATCTTCAAATACATTCACAAATGAATATAATTGATTGAGGGAACAACCAATATTTTTTAGCTCCATACCATCAAATGCTTTAATGTAGGTATTTTCATAATCAGGATATATTAAATTTCCTTTGTAATATGTGAAATCTCCTGGAGTTGAAACACCACCACTTAAAAGGCTTAAGGTTGTTGTATTAACATTGTATACATATAAATTTTCACTTGTTGTTGCACTTGTGATTAGTTCAAAATTATTGTTTGATACAAGTCCAGTAAAGAAATCACCTCCTGGAATAGTTGTTACTATGTTATATGTTTGATTTGTTAGATCAATTTCAAATATTTGTCCGATGCTTGAAATTCCAAACAGCCTACCATCTGGAGTAAAAGCCAAATCTTGAGTATTTATGTTTAAAGTAAATAAATTAGTTACTGTAAAGTTTTGTATATCAATAACCTTTAGCTGAGTTAAATTATTAACTATGTAAATTTCTTGAGCATAACAACTACAAGTCATAAATATTAAAAAAATGAATTTTTTCATGATTCGTTATTTAGTGATAATCTAATATTTTCCATTCAAGAATATTTGCGGAGAGAACAACCAAACAAAAAATAGGGAGTAATTATATTTCTCTACAAAAAATGTATAGTTCGCTCTTTAGAAACCTATTAAAGATAGTAATAATTAACGTGATTCCTTATTTATGAAGTTTCAATTGAATCCGTTTTCTCTCAACATCTACATCCAGCAC
>JAGQYZ010000277.1 GCA_020435865.1 Aequorivita sp.
CTTCAATAATTCCGGGAATATCGGCAACCACAAAGGTTTTAAAATCGCGGTATTCCACGATGCCCAAATTGGGTTTTAGGGTCGTGAATTCATAATTTGCAATTTTCGGTTTGGCTGCAGTAATCACAGAAAGTAACGTTGACTTTCCCGCATTCGGAAAACCTACCAAACCTACATCTGCCAATATTTTCAATTCAAGGATAATATCCACTTCCTCTCCTTCCTCTCCAGGTTGCGAATAACGTGGCGTTTGATTGGTAGCCGTTTTAAAATGCGCATTCCCCAGACCTCCGCGACCGCCTTTGGCAACAATCTTTTCTTCACCATCTTCGGTGAGTTCAAAAAGTATTTCTTCGGTTTCCTTATCGCGAACAACCGTTCCCAAGGGTACTTCAATATACACATCACTCCCATCAGCACCAGTACTGGTTTGTTTACTGCCGTGCTCACCGTGTTCAGCCTTAAAATGTCTTTTGAATTTAAGATGATATAATGTCCAAAGGTTTTTGTTTGCCTTTACAATTACGTGTCCACCACGACCTCCGTCACCACCATCGGGTCCGCCTTTGGGAATATATTTTTCCCGCCGCATGTGCTTACTGCCCTGCCCCCCCTTTCCAGAAGTAACATGAACCTTTACGTAATCTACAAAATTACCTTCAGTCATTGTTTAGTTGTTGGTTTGTTTAACTAATTTTATCTATAACTGAACTCAACCTCTCAGTAATCTCCTCAATACTACCCACACCATCGACGCCATAATACTTTCCCTGCTTTTCGTAATAGCTTTTCAAAATGGCAGTTTCATTATAATATACCTTTATACGATTACGGATAATGCTTTCATCCGCATCATCTGCCCTACCACTTGTTTTTCCTCTTTCCAAAAGACGTTCAACCAATATTTCATCATCCACCTCCAAAGCAACCATGGCATCAATCTGTGTGTCTTTATCATCCATCAAATGGCCAAGTGCTTCTGCCTGTGCTACCGTTCTTGGGAAACCATCAAAGATGAAACCATGGGCATCACAGTTTTTGTCAAGTTCATTGCTCAACATATCGATGGTAATTTCATCTGGCACCAATTTTCCTTTTGCGATAAAGGATTTGGCAAGATTACCAAGTTCAGTATCATTATTCATGTTGTATCTGAAAACATCGCCCGTAGAGATGTGCACCAAATTGTATTTTTCCTTCAAAAAATTGGCTTGTGTTCCTTTTCCTGCGCCGGGAGGGCCAAATAGAATTATATTAGTCATGTGTTTGGTTTAATAAATAAAAAAACGAAGGTGCAAATTTACGAAATATAAGGCAGTTGAGCTTGAAACTATTAAGAAATAAAATCTTGATTGTAGCTTATTACGCATAAGGAATCAGGAGCTTTTATTTAAACTTAAAGAAATATTAAGGAGAAACTATTTGTTGCTGGTTAAAAGAAATTATAATAAACTCCGCTGGCCTTGAAATGGCAACTCCAATATGTACGATAAGTTTTCCATCTAAAATATCATTAGTGGTCATTGTAGTTCCCAAACCACAATTAACAAAATATGCATCCTTTGGAGTAGGTCCTGCCAATGCTCCTTGCCTCCAAAGATTGTTCAAGAAGTTTTCAATCATCCACTGTATCCGAACCCATGTATTGGCATCGTTGGGTTCAAAAACAAAACTTTTACAAGCATTTTTACAAGACTGCTCGATATTAATCATTGTTCTTCTTACGTTTATATACCGCCAATCAAGGCTATTGCCATCCAGTGTTCGTGCACCCCATACCATAATCCCCAATCCCGGAAAAACCCTAAGCGCATTTATGGACTTTCCACTTATGGCATCTACATTTAAACATTCTTGTTCAGCATGATCGATTTTTATTGGTAAAGAAACTACACTTGCCATCGAAACGTTTGCTGGAGCCTGCCAAACACCTCTTGTGTTATCAACCATGGTAATAACACCTGCCATCCCCCCACTGGCAGGCAGCATATTCGCAACCTGCAAAACAGCCGAAATACTATTTTTATAAGGGATACTTACGGCAAGTAACGTATGGTGATTCTCATTTGTAGTATGTGAAGATTGCCCGTTATAGATAGATTGTAAGAGCTCCAGTACATTTTCATCAGGTGTATTTTGTAAGCTCAAAATAGTAATTAAAGGGCTAACAGCACCACCAAATAGATTGGTATAGTTTAAATCGTGTTCTCCCATAACGGTTGTTCCAACAAAAGGATAATAGGCAATTCCATAACTCAAGCCTGAGGTTCCTGTATGACTCCTAAAGGCTTCTATATCTGCATTATTACCAAGCGGGTTTTCTCGGTTTCCGCCAATAATATCAAAAATACTTATAGCGGTCTGCATGGTACTGTTCTGCAAAAGCATCTGCTGCATCAGCGTTCCATTTTCTGCAATAGATAGCAAAGTAGCTTCTGGACAAATATACATGGTGACGCTTTCCTCCTTTTTCAATGCTTCCAAGCCTTTTAACAAATCTGCAAGCCGAACATTCGGATTCACCAAAGGCGCCCCAACAGCTATAGGTGTACCCGAAGCATTTCCATACCCGCCAACGGACACAATATACGCATCGCCTCCCCCATTTTGATAAAAAAGCTTTATGCTGTTGTATAAATAATAAATGGTATGGGCATCCGGAAGTATGGAGTAATAATTACTTTCCAGTAAAAGAAAATCACCTTCGTTGGGCTTTGAACTTTGCTGCTCCAAATAATACTGCGGACTATATTGCTGAACAGGTTCAGGACCAGCAGGAAAACAAAAAATATTTTGAAATTCTATAAAGGACGTTATTTTGGTTGGCACAAAAGTACAGTCGTTCCCGTTGTGGTTGGCTTGTGGCGTGTAACCAATAAATGCAGGAATGGCTGTTTCCACCGCAACTACTGAATTTGGAAATGCAGAAACTTCTTCAATGTAAACGCCTGGTGTTTTGTATGTTTTTTTGCTCATATAGAAAAAGTAGTGCTAAACCCCTAAAAGTAGTGCGAATTAAATAAATTACTGACACTAAGGTATTAAATACTTCCTCAAAAGCTTTATTTCTTCCTTTCCAACCATTCCGATTTGCTAAGCGAGTAGAAATTTACTGGGCTTCCGTCATAAATAAATTCATTCCTTTTAACCAAACCGATTTTTTGCAAAATGGTATTAGAAGCTATATTCGCTACATCGGCTATGCCTATAATTTCGTCATAGTCAAGTTCCGAAAAGCCATACTGCAAAGAAGCAATGGCAGTTTCGGTAGCATATCCTTTCCCCCAGTATTTTTTAATAAAGCGATAGCCTAAATCGTAATATCGGGTTCTGCCGTTTACAACATCCGTAATAAACTTAAACCCACTCCAGCCAATAAAGTCGCCCGTTTTCTTTTCCACCACCGCCCATCTGCCTATGCCATTTTCAATATATTGTTGTTTTATAGCGTCAATATATTTTTGGGCTTCAGCTACAGTAGCAATAGGATTGTTTCCCAAATACTTATGCACCTCAGCGTCAGAATCCATAGCGTACAAGCCGTGCACGTCTTCATCCATTAAATCGCGCAGCAACAGGCGAGGTGTTTCTATGTGGATTTTCATTATTTATTTGTTAGTTTTTAATAATTGGCTACTAATCCATAAAATTACGAAACCCCTTGAGATGAAGCTTAAAAGAAAAATAAAAAAAGCGTGCCCTTTCTCAAAGACACACTTTTTCAACTTTAAGTATAAATAGCAATTTTTCTAACCTATTCCTTATCTAAATTCTTGGTCATGTTAAAGCCCACAAACAAGCCAATACCCGCCATTAGGAAAATAGTTCCTGGATAAGCCACCTCTTCTTCCACACCCATATTGTAATATAGCAGCGAAGCAATAAAAATACCCACACCTATTCCCATTAACAAAAGTGCCAAATTCAGAATAAGAATTTTCCATATAGGCGCGGCATGCATTTTTCCTTTTACAAAAATACTGGCATCTGCCCCTTTTTCTATAAGCGCCATGCGTTCTTTGTTACGTGTGGAATAATGCAGGTAAAAGATTCCGAAGACGGCACCGATGAATAGCGGCATAATAATAAATTCTACTCCCATGATAGTTCGTTTTAAATTGATTGATTGATTTTAATGCGTTCATAGGATATGACGACACTTTTTTAATTTAGGTTACACCCACTGCCCTTATTTTTTTTGCATCCATCTGTAACCTAACTTTGGTTACCGTCGTCTTATCATCAAATGACCACTGACCAAGAAACAAGCATTGTCAATCAAATTATTGGAGGGGACACCCAAGCCTTTGCCCTATTAGTGGATCGTTATAAGAATTTAGTGTTCACCTTGGCTATACGCATGCTAAAAAACCGGGAGGAAGCCGAGGAAGTTTCGCAAGACACGTTTATTAAGGTTTACAAAGCCTTGCCAAAGTTTAAGGGCGATTCCAAGCTGTCCACCTGGGTTTATAAAGTAGCATACAATACGTGTTTGGACCGTATAAAAAAGAACAAAAGACGCTTTAACGAAGTAGCCATAGATTCTTTTAAAGATTTCCAACTAAAAACCATTGACAATGCCTTTGATGCTATGGAAATTGCAGAACAGCAGCAGACCATTCAAGACTGTTTGCAACAATTAGCAAGCAAAGACAGTTTTTTGCTTAGCTTGTTTTACTTTGAGGAGCTGTCTTTGGAAGAAATTTCAAAGGTTGTGAATATGGAAGCAAACACGGTAAAAGTGAACATACATAGAGCCAGAAAAAGATTGACAAACATCCTAAAACAACGGATGGAACCGGAAACAATACAAAGTTATGAAAGAGCAAGAAGCTAAAGAGTTAGAACATTTGGTGGGCAAAGTGATGGAAAAGGC
Source organism: Aequorivita sp. (assembly GCA_020435865.1). Classification (GTDB taxonomy): domain Bacteria; phylum Bacteroidota; class Bacteroidia; order Flavobacteriales; family Flavobacteriaceae; genus Aequorivita. The sequence continues at coordinate 4,877 of JAGQYZ010000277.1, forward strand.
CCCTTTGGAAACCCCCTCCTTTCAATTTACCGATAAGGTTATGGCCGCAATAAACGCAGAGCTGCAACGTGAATCTAATTGCTATCGCCCTTTGATTTCAAGATATGTCTGGGCTATAATTGCTGTTGTGGTTATTGGTTTTACCGCATATATCTGGTTTTTGGTACAACCAGCACCCCTAAATTTACCAACTCTATCTTTTGATTTTATGGAAGATAATCTAGTTACAAAAGAGTTTGCTGCTTTTAAGCCTTCAAAAATTACGATATATGGAGTATTGTTATTGGCGGTAATGCTTTGTATTCAAATTCCGGTGTTAAAGCGGTATTTTGATGGTAGGGTATAACTTTCGGGTAACCCATTCATAGGTTATTCATACTCTATTCATACTCTAT
>JAGQYZ010000278.1 GCA_020435865.1 Aequorivita sp.
AAAAGAAAAAAGAAAAACAATAAAATTGAAAATCTTTCCCAAACCATATTGAATATTCTTCGGAAGGATCATTCACAAGCTTTCAACTACAAACAAATTGCCGCAAAACTTCAATTGGACGACCCAAGCAGCAGAAACCAAATAACAAAAAAACTAAAGGATCTGCAAGAAAAGGGAACGATTCAAGAAATTGAGCGTGGCAAATATATACTTACACCTTCTCAAAATTATTACACCGGAAAAGTAGATATAGCAGGCCGTGGCCAAGGCTATATTATTGTTGAGGATTTAGAGGATGATATTTATGTAAAAAGCAAAAACCTGAACAAAGCCTTAAATGGCGATATTGTTGAAGTTTACGTTTTCAAAAGAAAAAAAGGCGGAAAGACCGAAGGAGAAGTAACAAAAATTTTAGAAAGAAAAAGAACTGAATTTGTAGGTACCATTCAAGTACAGGAAAACTTTGCCTTTGTAGATGTTACTGATTATAAAATGTACACCGATATTTTTGTTCCCAAAAATAAAATAAACGGAGCTAAAAATGGTGAAAAAGTACTGGTAGCAATGGAAGATTGGCCCGAAAAAGCCGATTCTCCCTTTGGAAGCGTTATCAAAGTTCTCGGAATGCCTGGCGAGCATAATACTGAAATCCACTCCATTTTAGCGCAATACGGTCTTCCGTATGAATTTCCAAAAGAAGTGGAAGACTATGCCAATAAAATTGACACTTCAATAAAAGCTTCGGAAATAAAGAAACGTCGTGATATGCGCAATGTTCTCACATTTACGATAGATCCAAAAGATGCAAAGGATTTTGACGATGCGCTTTCCTTTGAAAAGCTAGAGAACGGTAACTACGAAATAGGAATCCATATTGCGGATGTTTCACATTACGTAAAACCTGGAACGGAACTGGACGATGAGGCTTACGAACGTGCAACTTCGGTTTATTTGGTTGATAGAGTAGTGCCGATGCTTCCGGAAATTCTTTCAAATAACGCGTGTTCCCTTCGACCGAATGAGGAAAAATATACTTTTTCAGCAGTATTCGAAATGAATCAAAAATCGGAAGTAGTTAAACAATGGTTTGGAAGAACTGTAACGTATAGTGATGCCCGTTTTGCTTATGAAGAAGCACAGCATATTATTGAAAATCCTACGGAAGAAAAGCATACAATTCCTTCAACAATTTCAATTACGGATAAAGAATATACCGTTAAACCAGAAATTGCAGCTGCAATTCTAGAAATGGATCGGTTGGCAAAAATATTACGCACAAAACGTATGCGCGCCGGAGCTATTTCCTTTGATAAAGTGGAAGTGAAATTTATTCTGGATGAAAAAAGCAATCCGGAAGGAGTTTATTTCAAAGAAAGTAAAGATGCCAACAAGCTTATTGAGGAATTTATGCTTTTAGCTAACAGAAGTGTTGCTGAATTCATAGGAAAACAAGAACCAAAAAAGACTTTTGTATATCGAGTTCACGACGAACCGGATGATGAAAAAATAGCTGCTTTGGAAAATATAATCAAGCGTTTCGGTTATAAACTGAACACCAAAGATCGCCATTCTACTGCCCAATCCATGAACAAACTTTTAAAAGAGGTTCAAGGAAAAAAAGAGCAGAATTTGATTGATAC
>JAGQYZ010000279.1 GCA_020435865.1 Aequorivita sp.
TAAATCGTGAAACGTGGCAAAAACAAATGCAACCGCGTATGTTGAGTGGGCATTTACAAGGACGCGTTTTGAGTATGCTTTCAAAATTAATTCAGCCTACAACTATTCTTGAAATTGGTACTTATACAGGTTATTCTGCACTTTGTTTAGCGGAAGGAATGCGGGAAAATGGTGAACTTCACACCATAGATATTAACGAAGAATTGTTTGATTTTCAACGAAAATATTTTGATGAATCTCCTTTCGGAAAAAAGATTTTTCAACATTTGGGAAATGCTTTGGAAATTATCCCGAAGCTTGAAAAGTCTTTTGATTTGGTCTTCATTGATGCCGATAAAAGTAATTATCCCAACTATTTGGATATCATATTTCCAAAGTTAAAGAAAGGTTCAGTGATTTTAAGCGATAATGTGCTGTGGAGCGGAAAAGTTGTGGAAAAAGTAAAAGATGATGATGAAGATACCAAGGCACTTATTCAATACAATAGATTCCTTAATGAACATCCAAAACTGGAAACCGTGCTTTTACCGATCCGTGACGGTTTAACTATTTCTCGGGTAATTTAGAATTTTCTTTTTATGGGGCCAGTAACCTCATCTACATCTTCTTTTACTTGGTCTATCTGTTTCTGAACATCTTTGGTGATGTCTAAATCAATTCCTTGCTTTTCGGCACCCTTTGTGATTTCAGATTTAATGTCGTTGGTAGCGTCTTTCACTTGTCGCATCGCTTTTCCCAAACCTCGGGCTATCTCTGGCACTTTGTCTGCGCCAAAGACCAAAAGCACTATAAAGAGGACGAAACCTATTTCAGCACCGCTAATGAAAAGAAAAATTGCTTGTAAAATCATGGTGCAAATATACTAACGAGTTATGATTTTTGGGTTATGAGTTATGAGTTTTTCTAAAATCCAACTTTAAAAAAAGAGCCCTTCTTCAAATTTTATTGATGAAGGGCTCTTTTAAAATAATTACAAATTAATCTGGATTCTTCTTGTTTTTAAATTTATCAAAAGCGCCCAATTTTTTACGTTTTGGCCAACTGTTGTTTGAAGTATCAATATCTGCAGTTTCCTCATCAGGATCTACTTCAATTTTGGTAATTTCCTTTTCCGAAGCGATAACTTTCCCAACCAATTCGTCATTTTTTCGCCATATTTCGGCTGGATAGGTTACTTTTTCTGAACTTCCGTCACTGTAGGTATATTGCACAATAATTGGCATTGGTATTCCTCCTGGCTTCTCAAAAGTAACGTTGTAGAAGTAGTTTGGACGTTTTAAACCTGCTCTTTCATCTGCGGGAATATTGTCCATAATATATTCATTCAACGTTTTAACGTCATCTAGTTTAGCGTTGCGCAAACTTTCATCAAAATCTTCGCTGTCCTCTTCCACCAAATAGACCATAGGTGGCAAATCGCTTTCTGAAATGCCTCGTGCTATCATCATTTCCTTCGCTTCTTTATTCATCTTTGAAGTAACATAGAATTTCTTAACGTCCTTCACGCCAATATCCACATAATCCGTTGTGTAAAACCATTCTCGCCAATACCAATCCAAATCTATTGCAGAAGCGTCTTCCATTGTTCTGAAAAAATCTTCTGGCGTTGGGTGCTTGAACATCCATCGGTTTGCATAGGTTTTAAAGGCGAAATCAAAAAGTTCGCGACCCATAATGGTTTCGCGAAGAATATTTAAAGCCGTTGCTGGTTTTGCATAGGCATTGGCGCCAAAATTATACACATTCAACCCTTTGGTCATTATGGGCGCCAACTGACTTTGGTCACCAGCCATATAATCAACAATATTTTTTGCTGGACCGCGGCGTGAAGGATATTGCTTATTTGGTGCTATGGCATCTGGATGAGTTTCGCCAAAATCCTGTTCGGCTACATATTGCGTAAACGTATTTAAACCTTCGTCCATCCAAGTCCA
>JAGQYZ010000280.1 GCA_020435865.1 Aequorivita sp.
CCATGACCACCACATCTACGTTTTCTTTTTCTACCCAATCGTTTACGGAATCTACCAACAACCCAAATTCTGCAATAGTGTGGATTTTATGCTTAGGATTGGGTGAAAATGCAATAATTTTCTCGCGAAAACTCGCCAAGGTTTCATTTGTTTTAGTAAGTGTTTTTTGTTTAAGCTCATCAAAAATTTCATTTGCCAATCTTGCCTTAGCTTCATATACTTTATCTGCAAAGGCATTGAGCAGAAAAATCTCAGCACGATCATATTTAAAAAGCTCCATGGCATATTTAATTGCATTCATTGAGTTTTCAGAGAAATCGGTAGGGATGAGTATCTTTCGCATGGTAATAATATATCTGTTAACTATGTAAAAATAGACATCAAAAAACTTTTAAACTATGACAAATGTCAACCAATAGCCTGATTTTTAAGGAATCTCAAAAAATAGTGCGATGGAATGTTTCGTAAATTCAAATAATCCGCAGACAAGATTTTACTTTGTCTTTAAAGAATATCCAAACAAAAGAGAGGTTTAATTCGGTATTTTATAATTTGTAATCTGGCTATTGCAAACCGAATACTGAAGATTATTCGTGAAGCACCAAAAAAGGGACGTCAGTTGTATAACTATAAGATTTTACTGCAGGACGCAAAAGCAACCTTTGAATAAAATTCAAGTTTTTGGCCACTATGGATACAAGACTTATTTCCCAAGTTTCAATAAAATCCTGAATACCCATTTCCAGATCTTTGTTTTCAATAAAATGGAAACTGTGTTTCTTTTCTTTAAAAAAATAATGCAAGAATCCTTTATTGTCTGTTTGTGATGAAGTAATATCTGTATTTTGCGATTTTACATGAAGTACACGAAGTGGCGATTGATGCAGATCCAATGCCTCGGAAAGTGTGCTTATCACTTTGTTTCGATAAATGCAATTGTAATCTGTTATAAAAGCTATATTTTTAATTCCGTTAAACTTCGCATTCTCAGGGACAACCAATACGGGACATTTCACCTTTGTAATTACATCAAAGGTATTGCTGCCCATTTCACTACTGCCAATTTTGGGAGTTCCTTTGGTCCCCATCAAAATATAATCAATTTCCTTTTTGGAAACTTGCTTTCTGATGGCTTCCACCAAATTTAGATGCTCATGAAGCGCAAAAAACTTGTGAGCTTGGTTTTTAGAGAGAAGCTGACAAGTCTTTATTTCTTCCTTTAGCATAGAAGAAGCATGAACTGTTTGTATTTCGGTGCTGAAATCTGAAGAGTTTTCCTGGGCTTCTTCCTTAAAGCTAGAATTTTGATATGAAACATGTAGAATATAAAAACGTACAGGAACATCAGAAAAATATTCCACCGCATACTTAATGGCATTGTGTGAATTTTCAGAAAAATCCGTTGGGATCAATATATGCTTCATGATATCTTAAACTTACCAACAAAAATATCTGTATCTGTTGGTACAGAAAATGATAAAAATCAGCTTTTAGAAAATTGAGAAGGAATTTTAATCTAAATCGCGCAGGCTGTCCAAGTCTAAAATACGAATGTCGCGGCCTTCAATTTCAATAATGCCATCTTTCTTAAAATCAGAAAGTGTTCGTATTAGACTTTCAGTAGCAATTCCTGCTGTTGTAGCAAGATCACTCCGCGAAATTCGAAGAGGTGCATCAGGTTTTTTATTCATAATCTCCACAAACTGAAGAATGGTGCTGGCCGTCTTTTTCCGAACAGAGCTATAGGCCATTCTAACCAATTGCTCCTTTACTTCTGAAAGATTATCGGTTAAAAGATTCATCAACTCCAAAGATACATCCTGGCTTTTTTTCAGAATATCTTTCACGTACGTTTTTGATATACCCACAACTTCTGTTTCTTCAACGGTTGTGGCGGTTTCATTATAGGGAATGTTATCTTCAAAAGAAGTAAAACCCAAAAAATCATCAGCTTTGTAAAGCCCCGTTATGAGCTCTTTGGCATTGGCATCCATAGTGTGCGTTTTCACAACACCTTTTAAAATTAAGAACATGCTGTTGGAGTGGTCTCCTTTCCTGTAAATTGTTTCGCCTCTTTTATAATTGGATACTTGCCCTTCATCACAAAAAAAGTTTTTCAACTGGTTCAGGTTTTGAGGGTTTTCGTCATTATCAAAGCTATTTTCCTGTTTATTATTCTTGCGCATCGCTAAAATACTCGCTTTGGCCAAACGGCTTTCCACTGCACTTAGCAGTTCATGCTCATCAAAAGGTTTGGTGAGATAATCGTCGGCCCCCATATCCATACCCTTTCTTATCTCTTTGTGTTCCGTTTTTGCTGAAAGGAAAATAAAAGGAATATGCTTGGTTTTTTCTTCTGAAGCAACGCTTTCAAGCACCCCATAACCATCAATTTCGGGCATCATTATATCACAAATAATAATATTTGGATCTTCGCTTTTTGCTTTTTCAATGCCAACCTTGCCGTTTGGTGCCGTAAAAACTTTATACCCCGAAAGCTCCAAAAGTTCAGCAGTATTTTCTCTTAGCGCGGTATCGTCTTCAATAAGAAGTATTTTTTTCATCTTAATTTGCGTCATTTTTTATTGGGAAAGAAATTGTGAACGTGCTGCCCTTACCCTCTTCACTTTCAAAGGTAATTGTACCACCCAAATTTTCCAAATGGCTTTTCACAATATTGAGACCAATACCCGTTCCTTGATCTAACAGTGCATTTTCAGCACGAAAATATCTGTTGAAAATATATTTTTGTTCTTTTTCTGGAATGCCCATTCCTTTATCTATAATTTTTATACTAAGGGAATCTTCTTCTTGAATTACAACTACATCAATAACAGTATGTCCTGGTGAATATTTTATAGCGTTGTTTATAAGATTGGTAAGCGATAATTCAAGGATTTTCTCGTCAAAATTTATAGAAATATCATCTATATTGTTGGGATAATTTATGCGCTGGCCATCTTTCAAAAGCATATTTGCACTATAAATTACTTCATTAACAACTTTGCTCAATGGAAAAGTGTCAAATTTATAGGTGGCTTTGCCAGATTCCAATCGCTCAATGGAAAGAAAATCGTTTAGGATATTATTTAGGTATTTTACTTTGTTCTGAATGGTTTTCAGATGCTTTTCGCGTTTGTCTTGTTGGTCAGTCTCAGTGTATTTTCCAGCAAGTGTAGCCGAAGTAAGAATGCCGCTCAAAGGTGTTTTGAACTCGTGAGAAACTAGTGATAAAAATTTTGTTTTCAGTTCATTGAGCTCTCGTTCTTTGCGCAGCGATTCCATTATTTTGTGTTCCGCTTTCTTGCGTTTAGAAACTTCTGCTTTTAACTCTTTGATAGTTTGCTTAAGTTCTTTGGTACGTGCTTCAACTTTTTGCTCCAAATGCAAGTTAAGTTCTATTATTTCTTTCTCTTGTCCTTTACGGATTGAAATATCGGTAACAAGTGCCATTACATATTTACTACCGTAAATTTCAAACGGATTCAATCCAGCTTCCACAGGGAAAACGCTACCGTCTTTACGTTGGCCGTATAGGTCACGTCCATGCCCCATTTGGCGTGGATCGCTTTTTTCCATATATGTCTCAACCTGTCCGGTATGGCTGTGCCTATATTTT
>JAGQYZ010000281.1 GCA_020435865.1 Aequorivita sp.
GCAAAGTCCAATTACTATCCTTCATTGGCACTTGTTGGCGGCTACATTGCTTTAGATCTTAACAACTTAGTTACTGTTACAAATGCTATGAACATTGGCGTTGGTGTTTCTTATAATCTTTCTAATCTATTTAAAACAAAAAGCGATGTAAAACTTGCAAAAAGCAAATTTCAGGAATTGGAATACACCACAAATATGACTTTAGATAAAATAAAAGTGCAAGTTGAAAACGCCAAACAGGAGTATGAACTTTCACAGAAAAAATTTGAAGTTTATACACAATCCGAAGAGCAGGCAACGGAAAATTACCGGATCGTAAAAGATAAATACGATAACGGACTTTCAGATACCAACGATTTGCTGGAGGCTGATGTGCAGCAGCTTCAAGCCAAAATAGATTTGGCATACGCGAAGGCAAATATTACTCAAAAATATTATGAACTGCTAACAGCAGAAGGAATTTTAATTAATCAATTCACACAAAACAATCAATAATTGCAATGGAACAGAAGAAAAAAACCAATAAGAAATTCATCATAATCATTGGAACTCTTGTAGTTCTCGGCCTTGTTTACGGAGGTTATAAATTTATTCATTCACTTTCACACGAAAGTACTGATGATGCACAAATTGAATCTAATATGAACTCAATTATTCCTCATGTGGGTGGTTACATCAATAAAGTGTATGTGTCTGACAATCAAAAAGTAAAAAAAGGTGATACCTTATTTACAATTGACCAAAATGATTATTTAATCAAGCTTGAGCAAGCTAAAGCGCAATTAGCCAGTGCCCAAAGCCAAGTGAACGTTGCAGAAGCAAGTATAGGATCCTATCGTGCAAACGCAGCGGCTTCAACCGCGCAGGTTTCTTCAGCTAGCGGAAATATCGAAACGGCCCGCATAAAATTAGGCAGAGCCACAAGTGATTTTAATCGTTACAAAAATTTATACGAAAACCACTCAATAACAACACAACAGTATGAGCAAGCACTTGCGGCTAAGGAAGAAGCGGAAAATCAATTGAAAATTCTTCAAAGTCAACAAAAAGCCGCATCGAGCCAAAGCAATGCGGCAAATTCGCAAACTTCTATTTCAGAAAAGCAAGTGAATGTAGCTGAAGCGAACGTAAAAAGGGCGCAAGCAATGGTTGATGAAGCACTATTAAATGTAAGTTACACGGTGGTTCGTGCACCCATTGACGGGCAATTAAGCGAGGTAAATTTGCAACCTGGTCAATTTGTGCAACCGGGACAGTCACTTTTCTATTTGGTGAATACCCAAGATAAATGGGTTGTGGCAAATTTTAAGGAAACACAGTTGGACAAAATGCGGGTTGGACAAAAAGTAACCATAGAAATTGACGCCTATCCGGGCGATGAATTTGAAGGTACCATTACAAATTTCTCTCCCGCAACAGGAGCAAAATTTTCATTATTACCTCCAGACAATGCTACTGGGAACTTTGTAAAAACCATTCAGCGGCTTCCCGTAAAAATTGAATTCACAAAAAATAACGATACTGAAAAACTTGCGCTTTTACGTTCGGGAATGAACGTGAATGTTGATGTTCACTTGAAATAGATATTAGATTTTAGACGTAAGACGAAAAAATTTAAATCATTTTTAAAAACCATGTCTTAGGTTCTAGGTCCTTTAGTCCTAAGTCCTTAAAAAAGTTATGCAGGAAAACGAAGAAGATAGCTTAGTAGAATACGGCGCAAGAAGAGTAATCATAACCATCACCGCGGTTTTGTGCGCACTTTTGGAAATAATTGACACAACTATAGTAAACGTTGCGCTGAACGATATGCGCGGAAGTTTGGGCGCAACCTTGACTGATATTGCTTGGGTGATTACTGCATATGCCATTGCAAACGTAATTGTAATCCCAATGACCAGTTGGCTTTCCAAACAATTTGGACGAAGAAATTACTTCGCTGCTTCTATCGTTATTTTTACAGTGGCATCTTTTCTTTGTGGAAACGCTTCAAATATATGGGAATTGGTTGCTTTCCGCTTTATTCAAGGTTTGGGCGGCGGCGCACTTTTGGTAACGGCGCAGACCATTATTACCGAAAGTTACCCAATGGCAAAACGTGGAATGGCGCAAGCTATTTATGGAATGGGTGTAATTGTTGGCCCAACGCTGGGTCCACCTTTGGGAGGTTATTTGGTTGATAATTTTTCGTGGCCGTATATTTTTTACATAAATATTCCTATTGGGATTGTAGCAACTTTATTGACATTGGCGTACGTTAGAAGCCCGAAATATGGAGAAAAACTGAAAGTGAATCAAGTAGATTGGTGGGGAATTTTGTTTTTGGCTTCCTTTATAGGTTCGCTTCAATTTGTTTTGGAACACGGCCAACAGGACGATTGGTTCAACGATTCTTTGATTACAGGTTTGAGCGTGCTTTCACTTTTCGGGTTGATCGCTTTTATTTGGCGGGAACTAGTTTACGAACACCCCGTTGTAAATTTGCGGGTACTTCGAAATAATAATCTTCGCATTGGAACAATCTACACTTTCATTCTCGGCTTTGGACTGTATGGCACTACTTTTATCATTCCTATTTATACACAATCCATTCTTGGCTGGACTGCAACTGATGCAGGTTTACTTTTGATTCCAAGTTCAATAACTACAGGATTAATGATGCCTATTATAGGAAAGGCGATTGAACGTGGTGTTCCGCAGAAATATTTGGTAGCGGCAGGATTTATAATATTCTTCATTTTCAGTCTTTGGATGCACAATTTAATGACGCCCGACACTGGCAGTGAACACCTCTTCTGGCCATTGGTGGTTCGTGGTGTTGGTTTGGGGCTTTTGTTCGTTCCAATTACTACTTTGGCACTTTCAACATTAAAAGGAAAAGAAATTGGTGAAGGTGCTGCTTTTACAGGAATGATGCGCCAATTGGGAGGTTCCTTTGGAATTGCAATCATTACAACAATTATTTTCAGGATGAACCAACAGCACCGAATAGATTTGATACCAAATATAAATCCAACAAACCCAACTGTTCAAAACCGAATTCAAGGATTGCAAAATATGTTTATGGGAAAAGGTTTTAGCGCAAACGAAGCATTAGCACGCGCCTACCAAGTTTTAGAAGGAACAATCACTTTACAGGGAACCGTTTTGACCTATATGGAAGTGTTCCTGTATATGGGGTTGGCGTTTTTAGCTTGTGTGCCTTTTGTACTTTTAATTAGAAAAGGAGCTGGAAAGGTTGATACTTCGGTAGCTCATTGATTGTTTTTGGAGAATTATATTAAATATTTTTTTGTAAATTAACTAACTTATAAATTACAAAAGAATAAACTATGGGTTTCGGAGGTTCCGCTGCCGCAATGATACAATCACTTCGCAACAACGCGAAACAGCTTGCAAAACGAAATAATTATTTTGAAAAAGATGTTCCATCAAAATACGGGACATCCACAAAAATTGTTGACTACAAAAAAATGGCTCCCGAACAATTTGAGGCATTTAAACTAAAATTACGGCAAAACGAATTACGCCGCCAAAAACATTTAGCAATTGTCTTTGGAAGTATAATGTCCATAATAGTTGGCGTTTTAGTATATTTTCTGTTTTTTCACTAGCCCTTCCGCCACTTTGCAGTTTCTTCAAAAACATGCTCCAAAATCTTGGCGTCCATTTCTGAAAACTCAATACTTCTACGGCTCATTACAACTTTTGCAACTTCAAAAGCCTTGTCGGTTTTATAGGTTGTGAAACCACCACTTCCGCCCCAGCTGAAACTGGGAACGAAATTTCTTGGAAAACCACTTCCAAAGATATTTGCACTAACCCCAACAACTGTTCCAGTGTTGAACATTGTGTTAATACCACATTTACTATGGTCGCCCATCATCAATCCGCAAAATTGCAGACCAGTTCGGGCAAAACCTTCGGTTTCGTAGTCCCAAAGTCTTACTTCAGCGTAGTTGTTTTTCAGGTTTGAATTATTGGTGTCTGCTCCCAAATTGCACCATTCACCCAAAACAGAATTTCCCAAAAATCCATCATGGCCTTTGTTTGAGTATCCAAAAATCACGCAATTATTCACTTCTCCCCCAACCTTGCTGTGCGGGCCAATTGTAGTGTTTGAATAAATTTTAGCACCCATTTTTAACGTTGAATGTTCACAAAGCGCGAAAGGGCCCCGAACTGAACATGCTTCCATAATTTCGGCGTCCTTTCCAATATATATTGGGCCTTCGGAAGCGTTCAAGGAACATAGTGGCAACTGGGCGCCCTCTTCAATAAAAATGTTCTCGGGATGGCTTGTCCATACAGCTTCCGGGATGGGCTGCGATTTTCTTCCTTTGGTGAGCATTTCAAAATCGCGCTTTATCGCTTCGCCATTTTTAGAGAAAATATCCCACGTGTGCTCAATTCTTAGAATATCATCGTATGTATATTGGATTATATCGAAAGTATCAAAATCTACTTCCTGCCCTTCCGTGGTGAAAAAAGCGATCGGCTCATCGTCAAAAAAAACAGCTTGGTTTTCCTCCAGGCCTTTTATAATATTCACCAAATTTTCTGATGGAAGGAATGAAGCATTTATTAAAATATTCTTCTCCAATTCCAAAAAAGGATATTTTTCCGAAAGGTAATCCTCGGTTACGGTTGTTGTAGCAAAACCTAAAAGATGTTCCCACTTTTC
>JAGQYZ010000282.1 GCA_020435865.1 Aequorivita sp.
CTTCCCACTTCTCACGTCTAACAACCCACAACCGACAACCGACAATAGCTTAAAGCCTAAAGCAAAACCTTTATATAATTAATTTAAAGCATTTAAAACAGAGGCATTCACATAATAATTTCCCCGCCTATTCAGTCCAAGAAAGCTTTTTGTTTTATGAATAAACTTTTCACCTTCATTGTATTATTAATGGTCCATTTTGGGTATTGCCAACGTCCAGTGGAACTGCGTGATGTATCCTTTAATGTGCCTCAAAATCTCTCATCAAGACGCCATTGGCGGAATTGCGGGTAAAATAATAGCTTTTTTTTCAAGCCTACGCATAGCAAGCCTTCCAGTTACGGGAGTTTTATTGTGGTATGGTCGCAATTATAAAAAGAAGAAGAAAGTCTCGTAAAGGGCAAGCTGTGTGAACAGCGAATATTTAAAAAAGCCTTTGTTTCTTTTGTTTTAAAAACTATAATTCTAGTTTTATAAAAGGACCTAAGCTGACTTCCTTTGCTTTTTTATATTTTTATTTTTTCCTAGGTTTGTTCAATAAAAATTAAGATCTATCAACCAAAAGTCTATCGCAGTACTACCATTCGTCAATATGAGCAATGATATTGACAACGACTACTTTTGCGATGGAATTACCGAGGAAATTATAAATGCACTAACAGCAGTTAACCAAATTAAGGTTATTGCAAGAACTTCATCTTTCGCTTTTAAAGGAAGAGATATTGATATTAGGGAAATTGGTAAACAATTAAACGTAAATACAATTCTTGAAGGCAGTATAAAAAAATCACAAGAGCGGGTTAGAATAACTGCACAATTAATAGATGTTACGGATGGAACCCATTATTGGTCCAAAAGGTTTGACAGGGAACTAATCGATATATTCGATTTAGAGGATGAGATCAGTCTTGCCATAGCAGATGAAATCCGAAATAATTTTGGGCATTTTGAAGTAAAAGATCATTTAATTGAGCAACCAACAAACAGTATTGATGCATATCAATTATTTTTAAAAGGACGCTTCAATCAATTACAATGGACACCAGATGCCTTAAAAAAGGCTATCCAATTTTATGATGAAGCAATTTCATTAGATGTTAATTATGCAAAAGCATATTATGGCAATGTGCAATGCTATGAGTTGTTAACCACTTGGGGGTATATGGGTAAAGAGGAAGGAGCTGAAAAAGCTTTTCTCAACTTAATGAAAGCCAAAGAAATTGATACCCATTTACCCGAACACCCCATGTGTTATGTAAATAAATGTTTTTGGAGAGAATGGGACTTTAAATCTACATATCATTACCTAAATGATGTTCTTGCCATAAATTCCAATCATACTGATGCGTTGGATGTTATGGTCAAGTTATTTATGGCGCATGGCTATTTTAATGAAGCTATATTTTATGGAAAAAAATTGTTGGAAATAGATCCGCTTTCAGCAAACAACCAATACATTTTCGCAAATATTCATTACTATAAAGGTGATTTTGATATTGCCTTATACCATATTACAAAGGCTATTCAGCTACGTCCTGATTTTGATTTGGCCTATCATAAAAAAGCGGTTTGTTTAATTGCACTTAATAAAAGGGAACAATTGGAAAATGAATTTCAATCCAACCCCTTGTGGGAAAAGATACAATTGTTACATGAAGCTGTAAATGAAAATAGAAAGTCCTTGCCTAAAGAAGTTTTATCCAGCTTTCTTTCCAATCATTTAAAACGGGACCAACTGACCTTGTTTGAACTCTTCATTCTTGCCAATACAAATTACACAGAGGAAGCATATGAATTATTGAAACAATTTGTAGCACAAAAGCGCGGACAAATTCTCAATTACAAACAAGAACCTTTGTTGAAACCCTTGAGAGCGTTTAACGATTTTTACAAGTTACATATAAGTAATTTTTCAATTGATGAAATAGTTGATGATCACAAAACTGTAGAAACAACCAAACCGCTTTTATTAGAGGAAGAACAAAAGGAATTACAAACCAAATTAACTGCTTATTTTAATGAAGAGAAACCTTATCTTGATGCTTCTTTATCATTAAATACTATTTCAGAAATACTAGAAATTTCAACCAATAAAGTTTCCTTTTTAATAAATGAAGTAATTGGCATGAATTTTAATCAATATGTGAATTCCTACCGTCTAAACCATTTTAAAACCATAGCCTTAGACCCTAAAAATTCACACCTCACCATTCTTGGGTTAGCCTATGATAGCGGGTTCAACTCAAAGAGTGTATTTAACACCTATTTTAAAAAAGCGGAAGGCCTTACCCCTAGGGCTTGGTTAAAAGCCAATTCGTAGCAAATTTCCATCAATTCGTTCCAAATTATAATTCAGGACGATTGGCTTGCCTATCTTATAAATCTTTGCGCCATAATTAGTAATCAAAAAACGAACAATTATGAAAGCATTGCAAAAATTCATGGTGGTATGTATTATATCCATTTTGTGGCTCTTTACATCTTGCGCTAAGGAGGATGATACAAACTCGCCAACAACTAACTACACAACGGTAGAGAATCTATTGAGGGAGATTGATTTTCAAGGCTATGCCATTGTTAC
>JAGQYZ010000283.1 GCA_020435865.1 Aequorivita sp.
TATGGAAGAACAAAATTCAGACTTCGACAGCACCAAAAAACGAATGGGCGAAACCACAGATAATTTTGAACAGCAGGCAAAGCATACAGCAAATGAATTTAAGGAAGGCTGGAACCAAGTTACTCATACACAGGAAAACAAAAAAATACTTGCGGGCATTTTGGCTATCGTCATTGGTTCTTTGGGAATTCACAAATTTATTCTTGGCTATACTCAAGAAGGAATTATACAAATAGTTATTTCGTTTGTAACGTGTGGTATCGGTGGAATTATTCCACTCATTGAAGGAATAATTTACCTCACCAAAAGCGATGAGGAGTTCTACCAAACCTATCAAGTAGGCAAAAAAGGTTGGTTTTAAATAGTAATACCTTTGATTTTTCTCAAAGGATTTTTATCTTAAAAAAAATGAGCAAGTACGGCGCAATACCTAATTTAATTTATACCGATGCCAACGCTGCGGTTTCGTTTTTAAAAAATGCTTTTGGTTTTAAAGAACACGGTATTTATAAAGATGAAAAGGGAAATATTTTTCACGCACAACTCACGTTGGGAAAGGCTTTGATAATGGTAAACCCATTTAATCCGGAAACTGCTTTCGGAAAAATGATGAATATTCCCAAAAATCTCAATGGGTACAATACACAAACGCCTTATTTCATAATAGATAATGTTGACGACCATTACAAAATAGCAAAAGCGAACGGTGCCAAAATAGTAATGGATATCAAAGACGAAGATTATGGCGGCCGCGGATACAGTTGCAAAGACCCTGAAGGCAATATTTGGAGCTTCGGAAGCTATAATCCCTTTGAATCAAAATAAAAAATATGATTTTTGAAACTGCATTTCTCGTTGGATTTGCCCTTTTATTACTTCGAATAATTATTGCAATAGTCTTTTTTTCAAGTGGAAAAAGCCATGTGCAGAAACCAAAAGAACGTGGCGAAAGTATCGGCATGTCCCCCACGGCAACTATAATTTTAGGAATTGCAGAAATAGTTGGCGCTATTTCCATTGCATTTGGAATTTTCACGCAGATTGGCGCATTGCTTATTATGGGCGCGATGCTCGGCGCGATTTACAAAAAAATCTTTGTCTGGAAAACGGGTTTTTATGAAGAAAAAGGCTTCGGATGGCATTATGACCTGCTTTTGTTTCTCGGTACATTTGTAATTTTTGCCACGCACGGTGGAAGTTTAATTCTGTTTTAATCTTTTTTAAGCACCGTCACAATTTGCGGCACATCTTTCTTTTCAAAGAAATAGATGGTTTTTACCAAATATTTCAGCAGCCAACTTTTTTGCGTAATTAATTTCTCTGCAAGCGTTGCGATAATGGTATCTCGACTGTTTAATTCGTTTATTTTATTTGGAGAAATATGATATTGGTTTGCGAAAAGCCAAGCGCCATCTCTCGCAACGTTGATGCTGAAGCTAACCAATTTATCTTCGCGGCCTTTTCCAAACCTATCAAGTAAACCAAATAATGGCGAAACCGAAATTATCTTGGCTTCTACATTCGCGATCATCGAACCCAAGATTTCATTGATCTTGTTGAAATCGTTTTCAAAATCCAACAACTCGCCATCGTCTCCAACGGTTTCTGCAACGGCAATTCCCAAATCTAAATTTATATGCGCATTGATGCCCAAAAGCAGATGTTGCATAATAAGTAACTTACCTGTTTTTGCGGCTTCAAAGGCATTTTTCCAACTTTTTGTAAATGGTTTCTTTAAAGCGAAACTTGCATAAGCGTCAATATATCTATTGGCGAAAAGTACATCCAACTTTTCCATTCGTTGGTTGTTTTCAAATTCATTATTGAGAATTCCCTCTTGTATGCGAACGGTAACTTTTCTGTAAAGAATGGGGAAATACGCCATGCACGACTTGTTTGTACATTCTGTTTCAATAATTACATCGAGCGCGGAAATTACTTCGTCAATAGTTTTGGCAGGCATATTTAAATGGTTGGCAATTATAAAGTTATACTTTTTTAAAACTATTTATCGCCGTTCTGCGAGTCGGAATATTTTTTCTCCAGCTCTGCCTGAAATTCCTCCATCACTGGTTTTACAGTGCTTTCGGGCAAATCTGCAATACGAATGTACATCAAACCATCCACCGCATTATTGAAAAGAGGATCCACATTGAAGGCCACAACCTTTGCATTTTGTTTTATGTATTTCTTAATTAGCACAGGCAGGCGCAGACTTCCCGGCTCTACTTCATCAATTATTTTATCGAATTTGTTAAGGTCTGCCTCACTTTCGTCGAAGATGAAATCCTTGTCGGCATCCTTCAATTTTACCTTAAACTCTTTCTTCGGATTGATGTATTGAGCCACATAGGGATCATAATAGTTCGATTTCATGAACTCGATCATTAAACTTTTTGAGAATTCTGAAAACTTATTGCTGATGCTCACGCCGCCAATCAAATAGCGGTGTTCGGGATAACGAAGCGTTGTGTGTACAATTCCCTTCCAAAGTAAAAATAAAGGCATTGGGCGCTGTTGGTATTCCTTAATGATGAATGCGCGTCCCATTTCAATGGATTTGCTCATCATTTCATACAATTCGGGCTCAAAACGGAAAAGATCCTGCAAATAAAAACCATCTATCCCAAATCGCGGGAAAATTTCTGAACCAAGGCCCATTCTATAAGCTCCGGCCATTTTTCGTGCATCGTTGTCCCATAGAAACATGTGGTGATAATAACTATCAAACTTGTCGAGATCTGTGCTGTTGTTGGTGCCTTCGCCCACTTCGCGGAATGTAATTTCACGAAGTCTTCCTATTTCCTGTAAAATGTAGGGAATGGTGTTTGCTTGCGCCAAAAACACTTCATAATTTTTGCTTACAAGCAGCCGTTTATCATTTTCGCGAAGTTTCTCAATCTCTGCTTCCATAGCTTTTAGCGGAATGGGTCCAGCAATTTTCTTAGGTGGTTTTGGAAATTTCAGTGTTTTAGGAATGTTATCTAACAATTTTTTCTTCTGAAATGCATTGGAAAGCATATATGTTTTCTTACGAAGAAACTCAGTAAACACAGGCAATGACTCATGTTCTTTTTGGTCTTCAACAGAAATTGCGTTGCCAATCCGTACTTTTATCAAACGCTCTTTTTGTGTAAGCAATTCTGAAGGTAATTTGGCTGTACGCAGTGTGTCGCTCATCTTCGCCAAACGGTAAAAAAGTTTGCTATTTTTTGCGTGAAAATATATTGGAACTATAGGTACTTCAGCTTTCTTCACCAATTTCATTGCAGCTTCTTCCCACGGTTTGTCAACCAATAATTTGTCGTCCCTATACGTTGAAACTTCACCTGCGGGGAAAATTCCTAACGGGTGGCCTTCCTGTAAATGTTTTAGCGCAGATTTAAAACCGGTGATGCTAGATTTCACATCTTTCCTATCCTCAAAAGGATTTACGGGCATTACGTAAGGTTTGAGTGGTTCTATTCTGTGTAAAAGGAAATTGGCTACTATCTTGAAATCTGAACGGTGTTCCAACAATAACTTCAGAAGAAGTATGCCGTCAATTCCACCCAATGGATGGTTTGAAATTGTTATAAAAGCACCTGTTTTTGGGATTCTTCTAAGATCTTCTTCGGGAATTTCAAACTTTATTTCAAACTCTTCAATCAGCGCATTTATAAATTCCAGATCGTGTAGATGCTTGTTTTTATCGTAAATTTTATTGAGAGTAGTAATGTTCAGAACTTTCATCAAGGACCAACCCATAAAAGTGCCAATAAAGCCGAATTTATCAACGTTTATTGCTTTTGCAACTTCCTTTGCATTAACTAATCCCATGAAACATTTTGGTTGTTTGTATTAAACAAAGATAGCGAAACCTATCGATACTATTCCTTAATAACCAACTGTACCGTTTCCTTGCTTTCCTGTTTTAAAAGTACGTTTTTATTTTCCGCAAGTGCCTTTATTTCAGTAGGGTTAAAATGGCGGATTGTGTATAACGTTACATTTTCGTTCCATTTTACGCTAAATTTTTCACGAAGCTTTGCCAACAATGCTTCCAAATTATTGAATTTGTCGTTCACACATACCGAAAAACTGATGGCGGAATTCTGAATCATTTCAACTTTCATTTTGTGTTTATGAAGCCATTTAAAAACATCGCCAATGTTGTCTTCCATCATAAATGAAAAATCTAATGATGAGAGTGAAATAAGCACCAAATCCTTTTTCAGAATAAAACACGAAGTTTGTGGATCAAGCGTTACGCCTTTGCCGACACAGGTTCCTGGCGCTGTAGGATTTAAAAATGATTTCACGAAAAGTGGAATTTCCTTTCGTTGCAATGGCTGAAGCGTTTTGGGGTGAATTACCGAAGCGCCATAAAAGGCAAGTTCTATTGCTTCGCGATAGCTTATGTGGTTTAGCAATCTAGTTTGTGTAAAATAGCGCGGATCTGCATTCAGCACACCGGGAACGTCTTTCCATATGGTAACACTTTCGGCATTCAAACAATAGGCAAAAATAGCTGCAGTATAGTCACTTCCCTCACGGCCAAGGGTGGTTGTAAAATTGTTGGTGTGTTCCGAACCTAAAAATCCTTGGGTCAAAGTGATTCCTTTTTGATTTATCCTTTTTAAAATGTGCTCTTGCGTTTTTTCCCAATCAACATTAGCATCGCGATAGCGGGCATCTGTTTTAATACATTGGCGAACGTCTAACCAAGTATTGTTGATTCCAATTTCAGTAAAATATGTTGAAACTATTTTAGAAGAAATTAGTTCTCCAAAGGACACTACTTGGTCATAAACAAAAGCATGGTTTTTAGATTTATTGGTTTCCAAAAAGCGTTTGAGCTCTTTAAAAGTCTTGTCTAATTCAATAAAAGCAGCATGCGAAGTAGATGAAAATAGACCTGTAAGGATTTCGTAATGAAAATCGTAAACGGTGCGCAAAGCGTTTTTAACGTCAACTGATTCTGAAAAGTAATTATTTACTACTTCTTCCAAAGCATTGGTAATCTTCCCCATAGCAGAAACTACAATAACCAAATCGTTTACATCGGTTTGTTTTATTACAGAAACAACGTTTTTTACACTTTCAGCATCTTTTGTGGAAGCACCACCAAATTTGAAGATTTTCATCTGTATAAAATATTTGA
>JAGQYZ010000284.1:0-3447 GCA_020435865.1 Aequorivita sp.
AAAGCCGTGTTTTTTTAAAGCTGAGGTTATTGTAGCTACAATAAGCGGCTCGTCTTCTACAATATAGACTTTTAGTGCTTTCAATTTTTTTGGTTTTCTGAAAGGGAAAATATGGTTAACTAATCAATGAAGCATTAAGTTTTTAGTGAAGTTAATTCTTTTTTTAGTGAAACGATAAATCTACGGATTAACTTAAAGCTCATTAAACCTATATATATCAATAGTCGCCAAACTTCCATTTAAAGAACCTTTGGAGAAAACTACTTTAGCTTTTAATTTTTTTGCCAAAGCCTTTATAAGTTGTATGCCAAAGGAACTTTCTTTAATTTCTAAAGGCATACCCACACCGTTATCTTCCACTTGAAGCTGTAATATTTCACCCTTCTTTTTAAACCTAATTTGCATTTCACTTTTTTCTGAAACAGGATTAAAAGCGTGTTTTAAAACATTGGTAATCAATTCGTTTAAAATAAGCCCTAAAGGCGTGATAGTTTCAATATCCAAAACCAAAGGCTCTACATCTAGACTATATTTTATGGTATTTTCCTCAAATTGGTGGCTTTCAAAAATATCTTTGGTTAAATCGGTAAAATATTCTTCCGTACTTATACCCACCAATTGTTCTTTGCTATACAATTTTTGATGGATCAAAACCATGGACCGCACCCTATTCTGTGCTTCCTTCATTGCGAGTTTAGCCTCTTTATCCACAATGTTTTCAGATTGAAGGTAAAGCAACGAAGACACAATTTGAAAACTGTTTTTTACACGATGGTGGGTTTCTTTTAAAAGGGCATTTTTTTCATCAACAGTAGCTTCCAGAAGTTTCTTCTGCTTTGAAAGCTGCATGTTTTTGCGTCTATTTTTTAGAAAAAAGAAAACCAAAAAACCAAACAAAACCAGAATGGAGCCCAAAATCCAAAACAATAATTTTTCGGCCGCTTCCTTTTTATCTAACTCCCGCTGTTTTTTTTCAGTTTCGTATTGTGCTTCTAGCTCAAAAACGGTTTCGTCGCGCTGCTTTTCTTTTATTTCTTCAAAAACGTCTATATAAGCATCTCTATAGGCAAGTGCTTTTTTGTAGTTTCCAATGAAGGCATAATAGTCTCCCATATTACGAAGCAAGAGACTTTTGTCTCTAATCCCTACTTTGTTTATAGCGGCTTCAGCGCGCTTTAAAACACCTTTCATGTTTGTGCTGTCGTGGGCTTTTGCTTTGGCATTTAGCAAAAAATAGAGGTTTATTTCAGAGTCGGGGTTGTCTGGACTTATTTCAGTTGCTTTTTCAATAAAGGGCATCGCTTCGGCAAAATTTTCCTGCTTGGTCAATAGATTCCCTAAATTAGCGTATGTACTATAATCCAGCTCTCTTCTAACATCTATTTCCAGACTTTCAAGCATGTATTTTTTTGCTTCTTCAAAATTTTCAAGAGAAGAATTAACAGAGCCCATGTTTATTAAACACTTTTTTTGAAGTTCCAGATCATTGTTTTTCTTTGCCAAATCATATGCGATTTTATAGTATTTCAAGGCATTTTCATAACTATCTGTGGTATGAAACATTACACCCAGGGTGTGATAAATTGAAGCTGAATATGATAGTTTATTTTTTTCACAAATCTGGATTCCTTCAAAATAAAATGTACTGGCTTTCTCATAATTGCCAACCACAATTTCATGATACAGCCCTTTGGTCTCCAGTGCAATGGCTTGACCCAAGTAGTATTTTTTTTCTTTAGAAAGATTAAAAGCCTTATCGGCATAGATTAATGCACTATCGTTTTGGGTATTGATGTATTCCCAAGCTAGATCGGCGTAGCGTTGCACTTTTTCTGAAGTGATTGTTGTGGAGTCTATTGCCAGTATAAGTCTTTCCCTATCAGAGAGTTTATTTCCGTTTTGGGAAAAACCGAGACAACCTAAAATAAGGCAAAAACAAATTGTAATTAATTTCAATAGTAAATTGATTGGTTAGGAATTTCAAGGTACAATTTTTTTTCAATTTGTTTTCGGAAGAAATATAATTGCAATTCGTATTTTTCGCCATTGATAAATAAAAGTAACAATGAATAAAAAATATTCCCTAGTAATCCATGGTGGCGCCGGAACACTTGTAAAAGGATTGATGACACCCGAAAAGGAAGAACAGTATAAAGCAACTTTAAATGAAGCGCTGGAAAAGGGATATACAATTCTTGAAAAGGGAGCAAGTGCGATGGATGCAGTTGAGATAGCTGTGAAGCATTTGGAAGATTCGCCACTTTTCAATGCAGGAAAAGGAAGTGTTTTCACCAATGATGGCGCACACGAAATGGACGCCGCAATTATGGACGGAAAAACTTTGGATGCTGGTGCGGTTTCATTAATAACTGGAATTAAAAACCCGATTTCGCTCGCGCGTGATGTAATGGAGAAAACTGACCATGTTTTCTTGGCGGGTGATGGTGCTATGCGTTTTGCAGATAGTTTGGGTTACAAATTAGAATCTCCTGAATATTTTTATGATGAACACCGCTATCAACAATGGCAAAACATAAAAGATAGTGATAAATTTCAGTTGGATCATAGTATGAAAAAGGAAGGTAAGTTTGGAACAGTAGGAGCTGTTGCTTGCGATATAAACGGAAACATTGCCGCAGCAACCTCAACTGGCGGAATGACCAACAAGCGCTGGGGACGAGTAGGCGATAGCCCAATGGTTGGTGCCGGTACGTATGCCAACAATAAAACCTGTGCCGTAAGCTGTACAGGCAGTGGCGAATTTTTTATCCGTGGTGTGGTGGCTTATGATGTTTCCTGCCTGATGGAATACAAAGGAATGTCATTGGAAGAAGCTGCTCTTGAAGTAATAAACAAAAGGGTTTTGAAGATTGGCGGCGATGGCGGACTGATTGCTGTTGATGCAAAAGGAAATGTGGCAATGCCTTTCAATACTGAAGGCATGTACCGCGCATTTAAAACTTCCGAAGGAGAAAAGGAAGTTGGGATTTATAAGGTTTGAGATTCAATCACTCGGATATGATGTGGTGAAATTTTAAGTTTCTTTTTCTTAATATCAAAACGGTCGCCATTCGCCAAAATATGCGTTTTTAAATTATTAAGAGACATTGGTGTACCATTTTCAACCATTGCCTGATTGTTGTGCTTTAATTTTCTTGGGTCAAAAAGGATGACCATTCCTGAGCCAATTACTTCAACAATATTGCACTTTTTTATAACCAGTCCGGTATCTTCTGCCAAACCAATACCAATAAGTTTAGGGAAACGTGCAACAGCTTCGGCAAGTCTTCCAAAACGTCCACGGCGGATAAAGTGTGAATCTATTATTAGGTTTGGGATAAATCCCATGCCTTCTCCCATCAAAACCGCCCCTTTTGTAAAAGCTTCTTTAATACCTCCGCCTTTAATCATTTCTTGGCTCATGCACATGGCTCCTGCACTGGTTCC
>JAGQYZ010000284.1:3515-4649 GCA_020435865.1 Aequorivita sp.
CCAATATATTGTACAATTTTAGATTGGTCTCCGCCCGAAAACATCACGCAGTTTGCTTTTTTCATTAATTCAATATGAAGTGGATCTTCCGCTTCCTCTCTATTTCGAATGTCCATAATATGAACATTTTCGCAACCCAATTTTCTAAAAGCGTGCAGGTAATTTTCACTCACTTCATTCGGGATACTGGAAGCGGTTGGAATGACAATGATCATGGCATCTTTACCACCACTCTCTCTAACCACACGCGAAAGTATTCCTTCTTGAATGTATTCTAAAGTATATATTTCGCTTTGCTCAATTCCCTTATCTTCATTTCCGCCTATGGGAATCAGTGTGCCTTTTACGCTCATGAATTTATTTGATTTGCGGGCAAAAATACGCTAATTGTTATAAAAATTAATCATATATTTATCAAATTCGAACGAAACTAACAAATCCGTCAACTTATGCGAATTAGAGAAATCAACGCAATGCGAGGACCAAATTACTGGTCTATTCGCCGTCATAAATTAATTGTAATGGTCCTTGACCTTGAGGAAATGGAAGAGCTTCCTTCCAATAAAATTGAAGGATTCAGTGACCGACTGAAAATGATGTTTCCCAGTATGTACAGTCATCGTTGCAGCGTAGGCGAACCGGGTGGTTTTTTCCAAAGAGTTGAAGAAGGAACCTGGATGGGTCACGTTATTGAACATATTGCACTGGAAATACAGACATTAGCAGACATGGACACTGGTTTTGGGAGAACGCGCGGTTATGGCGAAAAAGGCGTGTATAATGTAGTTTTCAGCTATATCGAAGAAAACGTTGGGCGGTATGCCGCCAAAGCAGCGGTTGATATTTGTAAAGCACTTATTTCTGGCGATAGCTATAATTTAGAAGCAGACATTCAGCAAATGCGAGAAATTCGAGAAGACGAACGTTTGGGGCCAAGTACAGGTTCAATTGTAGAAGAAGCCGAAGCAAGAGGAATTCCGTGGATTCGTTTGAATAAATATTCCCTTTGCCAATTGGGTTATGGTGCCAACCAAAAAAGAATACAGGCAACCGTAACTTCAGAAACCAGTAGTATTGGGGTTGAAATTGCATGCGATAAGGAAGACACCAAATACCTTTTGGAGCAGGCAGAAG
>JAGQYZ010000285.1 GCA_020435865.1 Aequorivita sp.
GCGGAAAAGGCCTTTGGGATGCTATTTGGGGATATGTTTCCCTTGATAAGGACTTAGTGGTTGAAGGTGTTTATTTTGATCATAAAGGCGAGACCCCGGGTCTTGGGGCGAATATAAAGGAACGCTTCTTTATGGATGATTTTGAAGGTGAGCAAATTATGAATGGAAATGCCTTTGTAGGTATAACCGTTGCAAAAGGAAATAACGATCCTTTAAACGAAAGAAAAGAAGATCATAAAGTGGACGCACTTGCAGGAGCTACAATCACAGGAAATGGTGTTACGGCAATGATTAAAAAAGATGTTGCTCGCTATATTCCTTATTTAGAAAAAATAAAAAACGAACAATAGTATGGGACTTATATCAAAAAAAGACAGTAAGTTAATTCTTGACCCATTAGCAGACAATAACCCTATTACCATTCAAGTTTTGGGTATCTGTTCGGCATTGGCAATTACAGCACAGTTAAAAGCTTCTATAGTAATGGCTCTTTCCGTAATGGTTGTATTGGCAGTGGGTAACGTGGTTATTTCGCTCTTGCGAAATGTTATTCCGGGAAAAATTAGGATTATAGCGCAGCTTATTATTGTGGCGGCTTTGGTAATTATTGTAGATCAAGTGCTTAAGGCTTTTGCTTATTCACTGAGCAAGCAACTTTCAGTTTTTATCGGTCTGATTATTACGAACTGTATTATTATGGGACGTTTTGAGGCATTCGCTCTGGCAAACAAACCTTGGCGTTCCTTTCTTGACGGAATAGGGAATGCCGCAGGATATGGACTTATTTTGATAATCGTAGGTTTCTTCCGCGAGCTTTTGGGCTCTGGAACACTTTTAGGTTTCAAAGTTTTGGGAGACCCTATCGCAAAAACAGGACTGTATGCATTTGGTTACGAAAATAACGGTTTTATGTTGCTTTCGCCTATGGCATTAATCGTTATAGGAATTATTATCTGGGTGCAACGTTCAAGGAATAAAGAACTTATAGAAGAACATTAAGATGGAACACATAGAGTTATTTTTTAAATCGATCTTTATAGACAATATGATATTTGCCACGTTCCTTGGAATGTGCTCTTATCTTGCTGTTTCTAAAAAAGTTTCTACTGCAGTTGGGCTTGGTGCCGCTGTAATATTTGTATTAACCGTTACTGTACCTATCAACTGGCTATTGGACCAATATCTATTGAAAGATGGAGCTTTGGTATGGTTGGGCCCAGAATATGCAGACTATAATTTAGGGTTTCTTTCCTTTATTCTTTTTATTGCAACCATTGCCACAATGGTTCAATTGGTAGAAATTGTTGTTGAAAAATTTTCACCTTCATTATACAACTCTCTGGGAATTTTTCTTCCGCTTATTGCTGTAAACTGTGCAATTTTGGGTGGTTCATTATTCATGCAATCTAGAGATATTCCAACATTGGGCTTGGCCTTAAACTATGGGTTTAGTTCTGGAATTGGATGGTTCTTGGCTATTTTGGCCATTGCAGCAATTCGTGAAAAAATTAGATATTCAAACGTTCCGGCCCCTTTAAGAGGTCTTGGTATTACCTTTATCATTACCGGTTTAATGGCGATAGGTTTTATGAGTTTTGGAGGAATGTTGACTGGAGGTGATGAAAAGAAACCAGCTCAAGAAACAAAAGCAGCTGATATAAATACCGAACAAATTCAAAAAGAAAATACAAAAGAAGCTGCTGCTGCGGTTTCAGTGTCAGAAGTTTCAACACTAACGAAGCAATAATATGTTTTTAGAAATAAGCACTCTTGGAGTTATAACGGTAACGGTCATTTCACTTTTAATATTGACGTTGCTATTGGTAGCCTTATTGTTATTTACAAAAGAAAAACTAGCCCCATCTGGTCCCGTAAAGATTACAATTAATGAAGAAAAAGTAATAGAAGTGCCTTCGGGCGGTTCCTTGCTTTCAACCTTAGGTGCCGAAAAAATATTTTTACCATCTGCTTGTGGTGGTGGTGGAACCTGTATTCAATGTGAATGCCACGTTTTGTCTGGTGGAGGCGAAGCTTTGCCAACCGAAACACCACACTTTACGCGTAAAGAATTAAAAGAAGGAGCTCGCCTTTCCTGCCAAGTGAAAGTGAAGCAGGACATGAACATCCACATTCCTGAGGAAGTTTTCGGGATTAAGAAATGGGATGCTGTTGTAAAACGAAATTATAATGTTGCTTCTTTCATTAAAGAATTTGTAGTTGAAATTCCAGAGGATATGAACTACAAAGCTGGAGGTTATATCCAGATTGAAATTCCACCTTGCGAAGTGAAATTTGAGGATATGGACATCACTGCGCACCCTGAGGAACACGAAAGACCAGACAAATTTCAGGAAGAGTGGGATAAGTTTAAGCTTTGGCCTTTGGTAATGAAAAACACGGAAACGGTTGAAAGAGCATACTCTATGGCTTCTTATCCAGCAGAAGGACGCGAAATTATGCTGAACGTTCGTATTGCCACACCACCATTTGACCGTGCAAAAGGGGGATGGATGGATGTAAATCCAGGAATTGCTTCGTCTTATATCTTTAACTGTAAAGAAGGCGATAAAGTTGTCATTTCAGGCCCTTATGGCGAATTCTTCATCAA
>JAGQYZ010000286.1 GCA_020435865.1 Aequorivita sp.
GGAAACCAGTGGCTTCAACCTATTTGGAACGGGGAAAAAGGACTTTTTCCCGGGGAAAATCTTTTTTATTTTGTGTCTTTGGCAGTAGGTATTATCCTTTTTGAAGGCGGATTGACATTAAAACGCAATGAAGTTTCAAAGGTTGGTCCCGTAATTGGCAAATTAATTAGCATCGGCGCGGCCATTACATTTATTGGAGCAGGTGTTGCTGCACACTATGTTTTTGGTTTAAATTGGCGAATTTCTTTTCTTTTTTCTGCCTTGATAATTGTTACGGGACCTACAGTAATCACTCCAATTTTAAGAAATATTCCCCTAAAGAAAGATGTTTCCGCAGTACTAAAGTGGGAAGGAATCTTGATTGACCCAATTGGAGCTTTGGTAGCGGTTTTGGTTTTTGAATTTATTAGTGTTGAGGGTGATTCTGGATATACAAAACAAGCTTTGCTCGATTTTGGAAAAATTGTTTTGATTGGTTTTGCTTTTGGTGTTTCTGCTGGATATGCGCTTTACATTTCAATAAAAAAGAAGTTTATTCCTCATTATCTTTCAAATGTAGTTTCACTTTCACTGGTTTTGGCTGTTTTTGTTATAAGTGATCTTTTTGCACACGAGTCTGGTCTTTTGGCCGTGGTAGTTATGGGAATGTTTTTGGGCAATAGCCAGCTACCAAGTTTGAAAGAATTGCTTTATTTCAAGGAATCTTTGAGTGTTTTGCTTATTTCCATTCTCTTTATTCTGCTTTCAGCAAACATAAGCGTTGATGATTTACTGCTAATTTATAATTGGAAAACTGCTATTTTATTGGCGATTGTAATTTTTGTCCTCAGGCCACTTTCGGTCTTTATGAGTACTATCGGATCTTCACTTAAAACAAACGAAAAAATATTTATCAGTTGGGTAGGTCCGCGCGGGATTGTGGCCGCGGGTATTTCTTCGCTTTTTGGGACAAAACTGGTTTTAAAAGGCGAGGTGGGCGCTGAATATATAACTCCCTTGGTTTTTTCTGTTGTTTTGATAACGGTACTTTTAAACGCTACAACGGCAAGGTTTGTAGCTTCTTTAGTGGGGGTATTTTTAAAGAAATCTGAAGGAATTCTCATTGTGGGGGCCTCAAAAGTTTCAAGACTGATAGCCACGTATTTACAGAAAAATAAGCGCCATGTGGTTTTGGTAGATTCTAACCAGTTGCACATCAACAAAGCAAAGGAACTTGGCTTGGAGGCATTCAGCTCAAACATTTATGCAGATGATTTGACGGACAATATAGAACTGAACGATGTTGGTTATTTGCTTGCAATGACAGGCAGCGATGAGATAAATAAACAGGCAATAAACCGTTTTGGAAAATATTTTGGTGAAAACGGAACGTTCCGATTAATGACTTCAGAAGAAATGCGGGAGCGTCAAAATCTTTCCGCGAAAGAATTATTTTCCTATACCCACGACTATACACGTTTTACGGAAGTAGCACAAGATTTTCCTTCAATTCAAGAAATTCCCGTGGAAAGCCATAATCAATTTTTACGTGTACTGAATATTATCGGTGAAAATGAAAACGCAATTCCACTATTTATGAAACGCCCAAATGGTTTTTTGGATTTGATTACCGCTCCAACCGAGTTAGAGATAGAGGAAGGCAGCAGCTTAGTCTATCTTGGGAAGCCTATGGATTTTGAAGATGTTGTAAATGCAACCCGAACAGAAAACGAAGGAAAATCCAAAAAATAATTTCAAAATAGAACCGTTTCAATTAAAAACTTTTTGATGAAGAAAATTTCCATCATTTTACTAATAGCCTGTTTTTTTTCAATTTTTTCCTGTAAAAAGGATGAAGGTATTAGTTGTACAACCTGCTCTTCACCTGAAACAGCTGACTTTCAAGTTTGCAAGGAGGGTAATGGCAATGCTTCAGTAGGTGGACAGGATACGGGAACGCCTTATGATGTATATATTACTGGACTTGAACAGGCAGGAGCGAGTTGTGGAAACTAAGTATAAAACTTAGTCGTTCAACTTAAGTACTGCCATAAAAGCTTCCTGCGGTATTTCTACATTACCCACTTGGCGCATGCGCTTCTTTCCTTTTTTCTGCTTTTCCAAAAGTTTTCGCTTTCGCGAAATATCACCACCATAACATTTTGCGGTAACATCCTTCCGAAGTGCTTTTACGGTTTCTCGAGCAATTATTTTAGCACCGATAGCCGCTTGAATTGGAATATCAAATTGCTGCCGCGGAATAAGCTGGCGTAATTTTTCGCAGATTTTTTTCCCAATATCATACGCATTATCTCTGTGGAGCAAGGCCGAAAGCGCATCTACAATATTTCCGTTCAATAGAACGTCCACTTTTACAAGATGTGATTGACGCATCCCGATGGGAGAATAATCAAAGGAAGCATAGCCTTTTGAAACGGTTTTCAAACGATCATAAAAATCGAAAACAATTTCGGCCAAAGGCATATCAAAAGTAAGTTCAACCCTTTCGGTTGTTAAGTATGTTTGGTTGGTAATCTCACCTCTTTTTTCAATACAAAGCGACATTACAGACCCCACAAAGTCAGATTTTGTAATAATTGTTGCTTTAATATAAGGCTCTTCAACACGATTCAGTTTTGAAGGATCAGGCAAATCAGATGGATTGTTCACCAAAATTGGAACATCTGGTTCCTTATTACTAAAGGCGTGGTAGGAAACGTTTGGAACAGTTGTTATTACTGTCATATCAAACTCACGTTCCAGCCTTTCTTGAATAATTTCAAGATGGAGCATTCCCAAAAACCCGCAACGGAAACCGAAACCGAGTGCCATAGAACTTTCTGGAATGAAAACCAGCGAAGCATCGTTCAGTTGTAATTTTTCCATGGAGTTTCTCAATTCTTCATAATCCTCAGTATCAACAGGGTAAATTCCTGCAAAAACCATAGGCTTTACGTCTTCAAAACCTTCAATCATATTAATTGTTGGGTTTTTGGAATCGGTAATTGTATCACCAACTTTTACTTCTTTCGCTTCCTTTATTCCTGTAATTAAATAACCTACATCGCCTGTTTTAATGACATTTTTGGGTTGTTGTTTCAGTTTTAAAGTTCCCACTTCATCAGCAAAATAGCTTTTTCCGGTAGCCATAAACTTTATGTGTTGCCCTTTTTTTATTTCGCCATTCAAAACCCTAAAATAGGTTTCAACGCCACGGAAGGGATTGTAAACAGAATCAAAAATCAATGCCTGTAAAGACTCATCTGGGTTGCCTTTTGGGGGTGGAATGCGTTCAATAATAGCGCTTAATATTTCGTCAATTCCCAGACCTGTTTTGGCACTTGCCGGAATTACCTCCTCTGGCTTGCATCCCAAAAGATCAACAATATCATCAGTTACTTCTTCCACGTTTGCTGAAGGAAGATCTACTTTGTTTAAAACAGGAATAATTTCCAAATCGTTTTCCAAAGCCAAATAAAGGTTTGAAATTGTCTGCGCCTGTATACTCTGCGCGGCGTCCACAATTAGCAAAGCTCCTTCACAAGCGGCGATGGATCTCGAAACTTCATAAGAAAAATCCACGTGGCCTGGCGTGTCTATTAAGTTTAGCGTATATTTTTCGCCATTGTAAACATAGTCCATCTGAATGGCGTGACTCTTAATGGTAATGCCACGCTCACGTTCCAAGTCCATATTGTCAAGCAGTTGGTCCTGTTTTTCACGATCTGTCACTGTACCTGTGGCGTCTAAAAGGCGATCTGCCAAAGTGCTTTTTCCGTGGTCAATATGGGCAATAATGCAAAAATTGCGAATGTTCTTCATAAAATTTTCCTTCTCGTGCTAGAAGCTGCAAATATAGATTAAAAGAGTGATTATATTTATTTTGATTAAAACACTTAAAATTAATGCTTCATGATTGTTTCTGTTTAATATATTTTTAACATATTTGTAATGCAAAGCTGTAATTCAGCTATGTTAAATTGTTTTCTCCCCAGAAAAATCATAAATACGGGTGTCGCCCTAGATGTCTACTTATGCCATGATACGACTTATTTTATTTTTTTGCTGCCTTCAAGGTGGTTTTTTGATGGCGCAGGACCTTTCAATTTCTGGGAAAGTAACCAATGCAGAAAACGCTCCATTATCTTTTGTGAATGTGTTGGCCTATAAGGTTGCATCAGAAGCTCCTTCAACAGGGACTACTACCAATGAGGATGGCGCTTTTAATCTTAATGGTTTGGAGGCTGGAAACTATAAGTTAATTTTCAGTTATATCGGTTTTGAAGATTATATCAAAACCATTGAACTTTCCGCAAATAAAAATTTGGGAAACATTTTTCTAAATGAAAGTGCTGAAATGCTTGATGAAACGGTTGTTTCAGCAAAGCTACCAACAGTAAAGAAGACCCCTGGAAAATTGATTTTCAATGTTGAAAATTCTTCTTTTTCCGTTGGAAGCACTATGGATCTTCTTAAAAAAACTCCAGGTGTTGTTGTAATAGGAGAGGACATTCAAGTGAAATTTTCCACACCAACAATCTATATTAATGGCAAACGTGCCTATCTATCTTCTTCTGAAGTAGCTTCTCTTTTGGAGAATATGGATGCTGCCTATATAAAATCCGTTGAAGTTATTACAAATCCCTCAGCAAAATATGATGCCGAAGCTGGCACTGTACTGAATATTATTACTTCAAAAGCAATTTCTATCGGTTACAAAGGATCGGTAGATGCAACTTATGAACAAGGTATTTACCCAAAATACAATTTTGGAACTTCACACTTTTACAAAAACAATTGGCTCAATGTTTATGCCAGTTATACCTTCGGAAAAAGGAAGGAATACAAGGAAGATGATAACTATATAAAATTCTTTCAGCCAGACGAGGTTTCAGCAAAATCTATTTGGGAAACAAAGTTCGACCGAACAACAGAGTATGAAAATCACTACGGCAATGTTACATTGGATTTTACTCTGAGCGATAAAAATTCGCTTAGCCTAACATCAAACATATCCGTTACTCCGAAGGTTGACTATTTTAATAACGGAGAATCTTTGATTTATAATTCCCAAAAACAAGTGGATTCATCAGCCACAACATTAAGCCATGTTAACTTCAACAAAAACAACCTTGCTTTTGCGTTGGATTATAGCAGAAGTTTAAATGAAAAAGGAGCTACGCTTTCAGCTTCAGCGAATTATATTTATTATGATAACATACAAAACCAAAGTGTTAGCTCTGATTATTTTTTTGCTAATGGTGACTTTTTAAGAAATAATAGTTTTCTCACAAATTCAAAGCAGAACAATAATATTTTTACTGGCCAAGCTGATGTTTCTTCGGAGCTATTGGGCGGTACTTTTGAAACTGGAGTTAAATTCAGCAATGTAAATACGGATAGTAAAATGGACTTTTTTGATACTGAAAACAATTCAAATATTTTCAACAATGCACTGTCTGATAATTTCAATTATAAAGAAAATATTTACGCAGAATACATAAACTTTGAAAAAGATTGGGAAAAATGGAGTATTTCAATAGGCCTACGTGGCGAATATACTGATATTGACGCCAACTCCCGCTCCTTGGGAAGAGTGAACAACCAACAATATTTTGATTTTTTCCCTTCTGCATCTTTTCATTACACCATTAATGAAAATAACGGTATTGGACTTAGCTATAGCAGAAGCATTCAACGCCCGCGATATCAAAGTTTGAATCCATTTAAATATTTCATTACCGAGCAAAATTTTAATGGCGGTAATCCTAACTTAGTTCCAGCAATTGACGATAAAGTTACTTTGACCATTGACCATAAGGGCAAATTGTTTTTTGAGTTCTATTATGAAAATGTTGAAAACAGTTTGGACGTGCTCACATTTCAAAATAATGAAAATAGCACGCTGGAAAGTATTGATGCCAATTTGATTAAAAGCTATCAATACGCTTTTGACATTACTTATTTTAGCTCAATCAATTCATGGTGGTGGCTTCATTTCAACACTTCTACTTTTTACTTGGCCAATGAATTTTATGCCCTACAAAGCACTCAGGAAAAATATACCAATGATACTTTTGGGCAATATTTATTTCTTACAAACCATATTACACTTTCCAAGGACCGCTCTTTTACGGCAGATGTAACGGGGAAATATATTTCAAATTTTGTCTTTGGAAACCGATATTTTAAAAATCAAAGTTTTGTGAATATTTCTTTCAGAAAGGATCTTTGGAACAAGCGCGCAAGCTTGACAATTGGCGTGGATGATATTTTTGATACCCTGAAGGATATGGCCTCAACAACACGCTATTATAATCAGGACAATTATTATTACGCAAATTTGGAATACAGGTTGTTACGGGTAGGTTTCAAATATAACTTCGGGAATGCACGACTACGTGATAATAGCAAGCAAATAAAGACTGACGAAGGTGATAGGCTAGAAGGCAATTAACTTCGTTAACTTCAACCAATTTTTTTTAGAAGTACATTTTATTGATATTTACTACTTTTGCAGTTCAAAAAAGAAAGAATTGCCAAAAATCGGAAACATACAACTGCCAGACTTTCCGTTACTACTCGCGCCAATGGAAGACGTTAGCGACCCTCCTTTTCGTGCACTTTGCAAGGAGCAGGGTGCTGATGTGGTTTTTACTGAATTTATCTCTTCCGAAGGGCTTATTCGCGATGCAGCTAAAAGCGTTATGAAGCTGGATATTTACGAAAAGGAACGCCCTGTGGGTATCCAGATTTTTGGTGCAGTTTTGGAATCCATGCTTCGCAGTGTTGAAATTGTTGAAGCCAGTGGTCCAGATATTATTGACATAAACTTTGGTTGCCCTGTTAAAAAAGTAGTTTCAAAAGGGGCTGGGGCTGGAATATTGAAAGACATTGATTTAATGGTAAGCCTTACCGAGGCAATGGTAAAGCACACCAAACTGCCAATTACCGTAAAGACCCGTTTGGGCTGGGATCACGATTCCATAAAAATTGTTGAGGTTGCCGAACGTCTGCAGGATGTGGGCTGCCAAGCACTTTCCATACACGGAAGAACGCGTGCCCAGATGTATAAGGGCGATGCAGATTGGAAGCCTATTGCCGAGGTAAAAAACAATCCAAGAATGCATATTCCCATCTTTGGAAATGGCGATGTAGATACACCTGAAAAAGCAATGGAAATGCG
>JAGQYZ010000287.1 GCA_020435865.1 Aequorivita sp.
GATTAAAAATTAAACTACTTTCGTTATTATGGCACTCCACACAGCTTAAGTTGGAGTGGGAACCGATTAGCGGAAATCCATTTTCTTCGTGTATATCCGGAATATTAAATACCAACCAATTTTCGGAGGTATGGCAGCGCATGCAATCATTGCCCACTGATTGGCTGTGCACATCGGTATGACAGGAAATACAATCTGTAGGGGCTTCATTAAAAACCAGTGAAGTATGGCAGGATTTACAGTCGGTAAGCTGGTGGGCGCCATCCAATTCAAAATCGGTAGTAGTATGGTCAAATTTGATTGTCTGTAAATCTACTGTCCATCCTTCGGGGTTATGGCATTGGGCACAATCTATCTTAAACGAATTCCCATGAGGAGACTGTCCCATCATTGGGACTATTATAAATAAAAGCGCAACTATGAGTGGCAGTCTTTGCAATCCAGTTTATTTAGTTTATATATAACGACAGGTGTTTGTTTTTCATTGTTCACCTCATGACATACCCTACAATCTAATTCTTCATGTTTCCCTGTCAATGGAAAACGGGTTTCATTATGATTAAATTTTTCCGGAAACCAGCTGCTAGTTACATGGCATCGAGAACATTCTGTGATTCCATTAACCGCAAAACTTTCTCCGTGAATATTATAATGGCAGGAAGCACAATTTGTCTCTAAAGTACTAAAATTCTGTGAAATAACCTCTTTGGAGGGCGAAATTTCAAAATGACACTCCTTACAGGAAACTTGGTTGTGTTTCCCCGTTAAGGGCCAATTTGTCTTTGAATGGTCAAAATTTATTAAGTCCCAAGATTCACTTCCATGACAAGAGGCGCAATCATTTTTGGGCATATATTTTTCACTCAAATACCCTTTGTGGATATTGG
Source organism: Aequorivita sp. (assembly GCA_020435865.1). Lineage (GTDB taxonomy): Bacteria > Bacteroidota > Bacteroidia > Flavobacteriales > Flavobacteriaceae > Aequorivita. Next base: position 888 of record JAGQYZ010000287.1, read on the forward strand.
TATGACAATCAATACATTCATTCCCTAAGTTTGCAAAAGTCCATCGGTCTTTGGCTTCATCTATGTGACAGGCAAAGCAAGGAGTGGCAATATGGGCGCCTTCCAATGGAAACCCTGATTTTTGATGGTCTGAAATAGTAAAGGAAGTATGCTCAAAGCTTTTTTCCAGTGTATGGCATTCCTTGCAATCTGGGGAAACCCCATTTTTGGCGAGTTCCCCTTTGTGATAATCCTGATGACAGTTTTTACATTCTGAAAAATTTATAGGGGTTGAAAAACGTTCCACATGGCATTTTTTGCAATCCACTTCAGTGTGCATGCCTTCTAAGGGATAATCAGTAATGGAATGATCAAAGAAATCCATCTTTTATAGGGATACAAAACTTTCTTCTTTATGGCATTTGGCACAATCCTGGCCGTATTTATTTTCGTGTGGATCCTCATGGCATTGAACACAATTACTTTCTTCAGCAACAATTTTATCCTGAAATACTTGAGTTGGACTATTTGTTTTGGTGTGACAACTAAAACAATCAATAGTTCTGTGCTTTCCCTTTAAATCGAAACCAGTTTTGCTATGGTTAAAATTTCCCTTACCCACAAAGGTGTTAAAAGAACTTTCTGTATGGCATTGGGCACAATTTCCAGGCAGTTGGTTGTTATGAGGATCTTTATGGCAAGACTTACAATCTTCAAAAGGAATGCCTGTGAACTGTTGGAACTCCTTTCCATTATTAATAGTTATTTTGTGACATTCTTTACAATCTACAGTAGTGTGTTCGCCGCGAAGTTTGAATTTTGCTTGATCGTGATCAAACTTTTTTACAGGGGTAAAGGCTTGCATACTGTGGCATTGCAAGCAATCGGTGGGAAGGCCACCTTGGTGGAAATCTTCATGACACGATAAACATTTGTTATCCAAGCCTAAATAAGTGTCTTTTCTACTTTTTAATTTTGAATCAGAAATATTTTTCGACGTATGACATTTACGGCAATCTACTTCTTTGTGTGCTCCTTCAAGTTCATAGCCGGTTTCATTATGGTTAAAAGTTTTGGTGTCAAACCGAACCATTTCAAAATTACGTCCGTGATGCTCACTATGACATTTTACGCAGTCCTGACTCTCTACTTTTGAATTTGCATGAAAACCTTTGTTTTGGCTCATCAGGTTTTTGATTTCGGTATGGCAATCCAAACATTTCTGATTGGTAACCTTGGAACCCAGTTCGTGACACTGCGTACAATTGCCCATTCCCTCCAACTTCGAGTGGGCTGAAGACAAATCTCCAGGGGAAATCTGAGAAAGTCCAACCGAATAAACAAGAAGCGCGATTAATGGGATTATATATTTTGAAATTGCTTTCACCCAAAAGTTTAATATTTTTTCATTATGTAACCAAAACGCTTGGTGATTTTCACCCCAGCCTTTTCCAAAAAGTGTGTCGGAAGCTCGCCTCCAGCAAAAATATACACCAAATCGTTTTCTATTTGCTGGGTGGTTTCATCTTTCAATCTTAAAAGTACGTCCTTTTCGTTAATAGACACCACGTTAGACTCAAAAATAATTTTTATAGAATTATCTTCTTCCGCTTTTAGAATATTTTCTTTGTTCCTAGGCTTCAATCGCGAAAAATTTTTGCTCCTGTATGACAATATCACTTCGTTTTCCTCGCTTAACAACAAGGCAGATTCTACTGCGGAATCACCACCACCAACAACCAATATTTTTTTTTCTGTGATGGTTTCGGGTTCAAGCAAACGGTATGCAACCTTTTGCGTTTCTTCTCCAGGCACACCAAGTTTTCTCGGACTTCCTCTGCGTCCAATCGATAATAGAACATTATTGGCTATAAATTCCCTACCTGTATTGGTTAAAATTTTAAAGGATTCATCTTTTTGTGGAACTATATTTTCAACTTTGGTATTTTCAATTATTTCCAGATTATGCTCTTGGATTACTTTTTTCCAAAGATTTAATAATTCGTCCTTTGAAGTGTTGAACAATTTCACCTTTCCGTGCGGGGGAAGGTTCATGGGCGAGGTCATTACTATTTTTGAGCGGGGAAAAGTATATACGGTTCCTCCCAAAGAATCCTGTTCTAAAGTAATCGAGGAAAGCCCCGCTCTTTTTGCAGCCAACGAAGCAGAAATACCTGCTGGACCCGCTCCTACAATAAGTAGATCGAGACAATTATTTTTCGCTGCTTTTTTGCTTTTTACCACACTGTCTATTGCCTGCTGCCCTTGTTCCACACTGTTTTTAATAAGACCCATACCTCCCAATTCTCCGGCAATATAAATGCCTTTCATATTGGTTTCGAAGTTTTGGTTTACATGAGGTAGATCGACTCCGCGCTTTTCGGTGCCTATTCGCAACGAAATGGCCTCTACTGGGCAAGCGTGAAAACATGCCCCATGGCCCACGCAGCTGGAAGCATTTATAACGGTAGCCTTGCCGTTTACAATTCCCAAAATATCTTTTTCAGGACATGCGGAAATACACGCCCCACTTCCTATACAAACGTTGGGATCAATATATGGATGTAATGAAACTGGCTCATGAAGACCTTCTTCTTTAGCAATTTCAATTTTTTGAAAGGTTTTTTTTGAAGCTTTGTTTTTTTTTCGAAGATAAAAGAATATGATTCCTGCGCAAAACAAAAATACAGAGCCGTAAACAATGGTTTTTTCAATTAAAATCTCATCCATCAAAATATCCATTTATACCCAAAAGTGAATGACACAACAACATGAATTATCACAATAACAAGCATTATTAAAGCAAATGGCATATGGATTACATGCCAGTATTCAAACCACTTTTTCATGGTTTCCAAACGGGCAATCTTTTTGGCAAGCAATCGTTCTTCCTTGACTTTCTTTAAAATAGAGTGAAGTTCCTCATTAGATACGTTGTTTTCTTTCAGCACTTTTTTCAAAGTACTCACAGAGGGTTTTTTTGCAACGGTTTCAGCACTTGTAAAAGTCAGAAACAATTGTATGGTTTGTGGATTGAGGCTATATTTTTCCTCTAGCACTTCTGTAATATTGGTTTTCATATTTTGAACTTCGGTAAGGCTCAATGCTCTACCCTCAATAGTTCGGGGTATTTGAATATATATAAATCGGCCTACTACACCACTGGCAACCACTGCAACCATACTCCAAAAAGCAATCGAAACGATACCCCCAAACTTAAATGTGGTATGAAACAAAATCAAAATTGGCCCAAGCGTGCAAAGAAAAATATGGAATTCTAACAAATATTTTAAACGCACCCATTTTCCCAATATATTATATCGTTTATGTAAAATGTAAATGGAAACGCCAAATAATATTAGCAATGTGCCAATAACCCCTAAGCCCTGCCCATAGAGACCGCTTGCTTTAAACCAGTTGTATCGTGGGTGATAAAAACGCTCTTCTAAGGGAGTCGTGTAATAACTGTAGCCAGTATAAGCCAGATAAATTGTTACAAGTATAACTATAGATACCATGATACCTATATATGCCATGTGGACAGATTTTTTCAAGTTGTTTAGTATTAGGGTTTAAAAACAGTATAAATTAAGTGAAAAATAATTAACCTTCTTATAACCAATAACGAATAATAACCAACAATCATATTCTATCTTAAAATTTTCGATCTAAGATGAACTTTTTCATTAACTATTTTATAAAAATTGTAAATAAAAGAATCTGACCCAAACACATTTCATAAACGAAAATCAAGAATTGAGCTAATTGAAAATGGAGTAATTCTTAACAATTGTAAAGCAAGTGTAAATACATAGCTAGGTTAAGTATTCAGCCCCATCAAAAACTTCTTGGGTGTA
>JAGQYZ010000288.1 GCA_020435865.1 Aequorivita sp.
CGGAAGAAATTTTAGAGGAAAGTTTGTTGCGAAGCCGTTCCTTTTCAGTTTCCGAAAGTGCTTCCGAAGTTTCCAAATTAAAGGACACCTCAACCTTGGAAGCCGTTTTGTTCACGTGCTGCCCGCCCGGCCCGCTGCTACGGATGGCTTTAAAAGAAAGTTCAGAAATTAATTTCTCCGTGTTCATTGCAGTTGGTGTACTTCGTTTAAAAGATCATTCACCGTTTTTACCGGATTGAATGTTATAAGCGGCACCTCCACAAAAACGGTGTTCCAGTTTGCCATCCCGCCATTCCAAAGTCCGGGTAGTTCCAATGCCTTGATTGGTTTTCCATGATAGGATTTATTTGAGATGAAACCTGCATCGGAATCTGAGAATTGCAACAAATCATACTTTTTACCTCTATAATCACGTACCCCACAAACCAAATCTACAGGATTGAAATGCGTTGCCATTTCCACCAACCCTTTTTGTTGCGGATTGTTCTTGTCAATTTGACTCATTTCCACAATTTGATAGGAAAGATTTCCGTTTTTGTCTTTTATCAGAAAAGGTCCACCGCCCGGAGCACCTGTATTTTCAACCACACCGCAAATGCGGATTGGCCGTTCCAGAATTTTTAAAATTTCTTCTTTATTTATAGAGGTATCTTTTATTAAAAGTTGTTCGGCGATAAATTTAGCGGCTTCCATTAAAATTTCTTGTGAAACATTTATTGAATGAAGTTTTTCCACGAAACCGAAGATTTTCTTTTGAAGCGAAAGCAATTTACCGGCAAGTACTTTTTTCTGAAAGGCGATTTTTTCGGCATAATTCTGTGAAACAACATTGTCGATATTTTTGATGAACACAATATCTGCATCAACATCATTCAAATTTTCCAACAAAGCGCCATGACCCGACGGCCGGAAAACCAAGTTACCGTTTTCATCCAAAAAGGCTTTATTTTCAAGCGTTGCCGCAACGGTGTCTGTTTCTTTTTTCTGAAATGAATACGAAATTTTAAATTTTACACCCGTTTTCTTTTCTACAATCTCTTGAATTTCTTCGTACCGCTTTTTGAACTTTTCCTCGTGCTCCGCGGAAACCGTAAAATGTAAATTGGCAATGCCGTTCGAGCTTGCATAAAAAGCTGCTTCGTACAATTGCTCGCCAAAGGCAGTAACGTAATTTTCGCTGTATTTGTGAAATGGCACAAGTCCTTTTGGCGTATTGCTGAAATTAAGGCCTGTTTCTTCCAGCATTTCCTTTACAAAGAAGTAGTATCGTTTTCCTTTTTCTAGATTTTCAAAATTAGAGTATTTCGCTTCTAACTTTTCTTTCACTAAATAAGAAAATGCAAAATTGTCGATCGAATCAAAAAAGATTTTTAAGTTCTTGTTTTCTTCCTTTTGAAGAAACACATCGATGTCTAAGTTTTTATAATCATAATGCTCCAAAAACTGATGCAGAAACTTGAACATACGTGTTGCCGCTCCGGAAGCAGGAACGAATTTTAGCAAATCTAGTTTGTCTTTTTTTGCTTCAAAAAGCTTCTCAAAATCTTGTTGTTCTCCTTTTGAAAACACTGCTATCCCATTATCTACCGAAGCAGCTTCCACCACATTTGCAAACGGAATTCCTTCTGAAAAAATTTGAAGTTGGCGTGCTATCTTTTCTTCGGAAAGTCCGTGATTTTTTATTTGTTGTAGGTTTTTTTCAGTAAACATGTTATTTCTTCTTCAGCAATTCGTCAATAATTTTGACGGCGTTTTCAAATCTTTCCTTTTCATTTCCATTTAAAATTTTATAGGGAAAATGGTGTTTTTGCAATTCGGCCTCGAAAATACGAAACATTTCCTCGCGATTGTTTGGTCTGTCGCGAAGATCATCCGCTTCCCAAGGGGTGTCAACATACGTTAAAAGGTAGATGCTATACTTATTTTTGGTTGCTTC
>JAGQYZ010000289.1:0-936 GCA_020435865.1 Aequorivita sp.
TAGCAAAGCCATAGCAAAGCCATAGATAGTTCATTAAAATGTAAGAAAAAGGCCTATTTTTCCTACAAAATAAAATTACATTTTTTTATGGCTTTATTTCTGACCGTAATTTGTAATTTAAACCAGTTCTGTCTATAACTTTTCCATAATTTTGCACTTCTAAGTAACCCACAGAAAATGTACCAAAACATATTAAAACCGTTATTAGACTTTATTGGCGCATTATTTTTATTGTTGATAGCTAGCCCAATAATGCTTTTAGTATTGATTATACTGTTGTTTACAAACGGAGGCTCTCCATTTTTTCTACAAAAAAGACCTGGTAAAAACGAAAAAATATTTACCATCATAAAGTTCAAAACCATGAATAATAAAACGGATAAAACCGGAAAACTACTTCCTGATTCCGAAAGGCTCACAGCCTTTGGAAAGTTTATCCGTTCCAGTTCACTGGATGAATTACCTCAATTGATAAATGTACTCATAGGCGATATGAGTTTTGTTGGTCCTAGACCTTTATTGCCAGAATACCTTCCGCTTTATAACGAATTCCAAAAACAAAGACATAATGTTAAACCAGGAATTACGGGTTGGGCACAGATAAATGGTCGCAATGCAATAATTTGGTCACAGAAATTTGAGTATGATGTTTGGTATGTGAATCACCAGTCTTTTTGGCTCGATATAAAAATACTTTTTAGGACTATTGAAAAAGTATTTAAAAAGGATGGCATTGCCCAAGAAGGACAAGCAACCGCAGAGCCATTCAAAAAATAGAACAACGTGCTGATTTCACTTATCTTTGCAGAAATAAAAATTTGATGATATTATTTGGCGCCAGTGGACATTGTAAATCAGTAATTGATATTGCTGAATCTATCGGAGAAAAAATTAAAATTATTTATGATGATAATCCAAAGGTAGATACTGTATACC
>JAGQYZ010000289.1:1017-6335 GCA_020435865.1 Aequorivita sp.
AACAATAAGAATCGTAAAGAGGTAAGGGAAAAACTCTCTGAAAAATTTGGACTTTTAATCCATAAAACCGCTAGTATTTCTTCTTGGTCAGCAATTGGTGATGGCACTGTGGTTATGGCTAAAGTTGTTATAAACGCTAGTACTAAAATTGGAGAACACTGTATAATAAATTCAGGAGCTGTAGTAGAACATGATTGTATTGTGGGCGATTTTGCACATATTTCTCCAAATGCCAGTTTGGCGGGTGGAGTTACTGTAGGCGAAGGAACTCAAATTGGTATTGGGGCTTGTGTCTTGCCTGAAATCAGCATTGGCAAATGGGCAACTATTGGCGCTGGGGCGGTAATTATAAGCGATGTACCAGATGGAGCAACTGTCATAGGAAATCCCGGAAGAGTTATTAAAATTAATAAATAGGTGATAGATTTAAAAAGACTGTTCGATATTGTATTATCTGGCATCGGACTTATATTTCTAGGCTGGTTAATTTTAATTTTAATTCTTTTGGCCTATTTCGATACCGGTAAAGGCATTTTTCTTCAAAAGAGAATTGGACAATACGGTAAAATTTTTAATATATATAAGATATGTTCCATAAAAACTGATGGTAAGAATATTTCAAATTACAGTACGTTTATAAGAAAGTCCAAACTCGATGAAATGCCCCAATTGCTCAATGTGTTATTAGGGCAAATGAGTTTTGTTGGTCCGCGTCCAGATATTCCAGGATATTATGATAGATTGGAGGGAGAAGATAGAAAAATATTGGAGTTAAAACCAGGTTTAACAAGTGAGGCTTCCTTAAAATATTTTGATGAGGAATTTATTTTAAAAAACAAAGACAACCCATTGCAATATAATGACACTATAATTTTTCCAGATAAAGTAAAAATGAATTTGGAATATTATTACAACCAATCATATTACCAAGATTTGAGAATAATTTTTAAAACAATATCCAAATTCATTAGAAAATAGATTTAAGAAACAATGAGTAATTCAAAAATATACTTATCATCTCCCCACATGGGAGGCGAAGAAAGAAATTTTGTAGACCAAGCCTTTGAAACCAATTGGATAGCTCCTTTAGGCCCCAATGTTGAAGGGTTTGAAGTGGATTTGGAAAACTATCTTGGAAGCGGAAGCCATGTTGCAGCGCTTAGTTCGGGTACTGCCGCATTGCATTTAGCCTTAATTTTATTGGGAGTGGAAAGAGGCGATGAGGTAATCTGTCAAAGCATGACCTTTTCTGCTTCGGCAAATCCTATTGTCTATCAAGGTGCAATACCGGTTTTTGTTGACAGTGAACCGAAAACATGGAATATCTGCCCTAATCATTTGGAAATAGCCATTAAAGATCGCATTGCCAAAGGAAAGAAACCGAAGGCAATTATTGCCGTACATCTTTACGGTATGCCCTATAATATTGACGAAGTAAAAAAGATTTCAGAAAAATACGAAATCCCCATCGTGGAGGATAGTGCCGAAGCATTGGGAAGCACTTACAAAGGAAAAAAATGCGGTACTTTTGGTGATATATCCATCCTTTCTTTTAATGGAAACAAAATTATAACTACCTCTGGAGGCGGAGCTTTGGTTTCAAGGAATTTAAAACACAAAGAAAAGGCCATATTCTTGGCTACCCAAGCACGTGATTCGGCCCCACATTACCAACATTCAGAAATAGGCTATAATTATAGGCTTAGCAATATTTCAGCAGGTATAGGCCGTGGGCAAATGGAAGTTTTGGACAAACACGTTGGTTTGCGAAGAAAAATGAATGCATTTTACCACAATATTTTTAGGAACAAGGAAGGGGTCAAGATATTTTCAGAACCCAATTCTGATTATTATTCAAACCATTGGTTGTCTTGTATCCTTGTTGATAAAAGTATTTGTGGTTTTTCATCTGAGGAAATCAGGTTGGCACTGGCCACGAATAATGTTGAATCACGGCCTTTGTGGAAGCCAATGCACCTACAACCTGTTTTTAAAAATGCAGCCTATTATGGCTCAACTATTTCAGCAAAACTTTTTGAAATAGGCCTTTGTTTGCCTTCAGGTTCAAACTTAAAAGATGAAGAAAAAGTTAAGATTAACGATGTTTTGATGCATTTCATCGATATTTAAGCTATATTAGCAGCCCCAAATCGTATGAAATAGTGTATAAGAAATATCCCATTTTAGCGAAAATAAAGATGCGTACCAAAAAAATGACCTTTTTAAATCAGCGGTTTTTGCCCCGTTGGGCTGTCTTTTTACTGGATATTTTTATCTGTGTTTTTTCATTTTTAACGATGCTTTTCATCTTGGATGTTACTCCTCTGAAGTTCCATTCTGTCTGGGCAACTTCAGGAAGAGGGCTTTTTCTTATTTCGGTAAACGTTCTTTTCTTTTATTTATTTAAGACTTATGCGGGAATTGTTCGCCATTCCACCTTTACTGATATTTTTAAAGTTGCGTCTGCTTCCTTTTTTACTGCATTGGTCGCAATTTTGTTCAATTATACCTATTTCATTTTTACGGACCAAAAAATATTCTTGACTACAGGCATTTTGCTTTATATGTTCTTTTCGTTCACATTAATGCTGTTTTTTAGGATTGCAGTGAAAGAAGCATATCAATATTTAAAGGCTTTAACCACAGGAAAACTTAAGAAAAGAGTAGTAATACTTGGGATGGACGATAAAACGATATCCTTGGGTAAAGCGCTTACCACTGAATCCAACCTTCCCTATAAGCTTGTTGGTTTCATTACTGAAAATCAAATTAATAAAAATTTAAAAATCCTAAATAGGCCTGTATTTTCAGTACCAATTACGAGTACTTCCAACGATTTCACAGAACTTTTAGTACAATACAATTTGGATGGAGTTTTGATAGTGAGTGAATCGCTTAGCATTAAAGATAAAAATCAAATAGTAGAAGCCTGCTTGGCCAATAAAGTTGAAATTTTTAATGTGCCACTTGTGGAGCACTGGAATAGGAAGGAAGACATCCAAACACAAATAAAACCAATCCAGATAGAAGATTTGCTTGAGCGCACCCCAATTGCAATGGATGTTGAACTCATCAAAAGTGATTTGCGCGGAAAAACCATATTGGTTACTGGTGGTGCCGGTTCAATTGGTAGTGAAATTGTAAGACAGTTGGCGGTTTTTAACCCAAAAAAGATTGTAATCCTGGACAATGCAGAATCTGCTTTGCATGAGATGGAGCTTTATATGGATAAGAACCACAATGATCTGAACTATACTATAATGTTGGCAGACATCAGAAACCAAGAACGGATGGAAATGCTATTTGCAAAATATAAATTCGATATGGTTTATCATGCTGCTGCATATAAACACGTCCCATTGATTGAAAAAAATCCGCATGAAGCGGTATATGTAAATATTGGCGGAACCATAAACCTAGCAAATCTTTCTGTAAAATACAATATTGAAAAGTTTGTAATGGTATCTACTGATAAGGCCGTTAACCCAACCAATGTGATGGGTGCCTCAAAACGGGCAGCGGAAATGTATGTGCAATCATTGCAAGAACATATAATCACTAATACCCGTTTCATAACCACCCGTTTCGGAAATGTTTTGGGCTCCAACGGTTCTGTAATTCCTTATTTCAGAAAACAAATTGCCGCCGGAGGCCCGGTAACGGTAACACACAAAGATATTATTAGATATTTTATGACCATAAGCGAAGCCTGCCAGTTGGTTCTACAAGCGGGCACTATGGGCAAGGGAGGTGAAATTTTTGTATTCGATATGGGCAAACCAATCAAAATTCTTGATATGGCTGAACGAATGATTCGCCTTTCTGGCCTTAAGCCTTATGAAGATATTGATATAGAAATTACAGGACTTAGACCTGGTGAAAAACTATATGAAGAGTTGTTAAATGATACTTCAACTTCAATGCCAACCTACCATCCAAAAATTATGGTATCAAAAGTTCCGACCGTTGATTATAGTGAAATATCCTTCAAAATACAAGAAATAGTTGCTATTTCGGAATACGGAAAAGGAAAAGAAATTGTCAAAAAGTTAAAAGAACTTATCCCCGAATTTTTGAGTAAAAATTCAGAATATGAAATCTTGGACTTGCAAAAGCATTTGTAAGATATATTTATTCCGCAGAGATACTCATAAAAAACACCCACTATATTTTGTGAAGGCCTTATATTTGTAGCCTTAAAAAAAGACGTAATGAATAAAATTGCAATACTCCTTTTAATTAGTATAAGCCTGTTTTCCTGTGCTACCAAAAAGGAGATACTTTATTTTCAGGATGCTGAAAACCTAAATTTAGAAGAAATAAAAACCTCTTTTGAACCCATCATTGAGCCCAACGATATACTTTACATCACTGTTTCATCCATAGATGAAGAAGTTGTAAAACCATTCAAGCGTACCATTGGTACCGAAGGTTCTCCCGTAACAAACAATATCCAATTGCAAGGGTATCTTGTAGATTCTGAAGGAAATATACGGTTTCCCGTACTGGGAACATTGGGCGTAATGGGCAAAACACGAGGCACGGTTGAGCAGGAACTGAAAACGAAACTCTCAGAATATATTACCGATGTCGTTGTCGATGTACGAATCATTAATTTTAAAGTAACCGTTATTGGCGAAGTAAAAGCACCTGGTGTTTTCAGAATTCAGGATGAGCGCATAACCTTGCCTGAAGCCATAGCACTGGCAGGAGATTTTTCTGAAGATGGTAAAAGAATGGACGTAACTGTAATTCGGGAAGAAGATGGAGTTCGTAAAGTTTCTAAAATTGATTATACAAGCTCACAACTTTTTTCTTCACCTTTTTATTTTTTAAAGCAAAATGATATTGTATATGTAGAGCCCACATTAAAAGGAGTACGGAAATCTGGTTTTATTCCCGATGTCCCGGCATTGTTGTCGCTCGTTACAGTTGTACTTAGCACAGTCATACTTTTAACCCGTTAATATGTCGCCCGATATTATGGAGGAAAAACGCAACAAACAAGAAATTAAGGAATTGCCACTTCGCGAAATAATTGAACAATATACCCACTATTGGTATCTTTTTGTTTTGAGCGCCATTGCAGCTCTAATATTAGCTTTCATTTATTTACGATACACTACAGCGCTATATCAAACTCGCGCAACTATAATTATTAAAGATGAAAAAAGCGCCAGCAGTCCAATGGAAATGGCTGCTTTTTCACAATTTGGAAGCTTCCTATCGCGTTTCAACACCAGCAAGATAGACAATGAATTGGCTATCTTCAATTCCAAACGTATCATTTCAAAAACTGTTGAGGAGCTTGGGCTGAA
>JAGQYZ010000290.1 GCA_020435865.1 Aequorivita sp.
ATTAGAAATTAGAAATTAGAAATAAGTTGATATAAATATTCTGTTTTATAGGTTCCTTCAGAAAGAATCCAATCTTTTTTAATACCACTTCTTTCAAATCCTACCTTTTCAAAAAGTTGAATGCTACCCGTATTCTCTTCCGTGATTCCGGCAAAAATTTGATGCACGTTTAAATGTGTAAAAGCATAATCACATGTAAGTTTTAATGCTTCCAAAGCAAACCCTTTTCGCTTATCTTCTTCTGAAAAAATAACGATCCCAACACCTACCCTTTTGTGTTTTGGATCAAATTCGAATAAATCTATAAAGCCAACAACAGCTTGATTTTCACTTTTGCAAATAACCAAACGCAATTGCTTTACATCATAAATATCGCGGTGGCTGTTTTCAAGATATTGGTGGAGTATATATTTTGAATAAGGTGTTGTGGTATTGCTAACTTCCCATAGTGATTCGTCATTTTCTAAATTAAACAGAAAATCTAAATCTGAAAGTTCCAATGCACGTAAAAATACGGTTTCTCCTTTTAATGTTTTCATTTCCAAATTCCTTTAAAAACTTGGGTTGCCGGCCCTTCCAAATATACATTTTTATAACCCGCTCCCTCTTTTTCAAAACGAACTTGCAATTGTCCGCCGGGTGTTTTTAACAGCACTTTATTTTCAGAAGTTTTACCTGTTTCAAACATTGACAGGGCAACAGCAGTTACGCCTGTGCCACAGGAAAGGGTTTCATCCTCAACGCCTCTTTCATAAGTTCTTACCGAAAAAACCGCATCGTCATTCTGTTCCACAAAATTTACATTCGCTCCTTCCTTTCCGTAAGTTTTATTTCGAATTGCGCTACCATTTTTAAAAACATCAAAATCTTCAAGGCGCATAACCATTTCAACGTGATGAGGAGAGCCCGTGTCTAAAAAAGTATGGTTTTCAAAGACAGTAATTTTTTCAACATTGTTCATTTTCAGGGAAACCCAATCTTTTTCAACTGTGGCTTCGTGCAAACCGTCTACAGCTTCGAAAGTTGTTTTTTCAGTAATGATTCCTAGAAATTTTGCGAAATGGGAAATACATCTTCCGCCATTTCCACACATAGAGCTAAGGTTACCATCACTATTATAGTACACCATTCTGAAATCTACCGAAGAATGGTTTTCCAGCAACAGCAAGCCATCTGCACCCACGCCAAAACGGCGATCACAAATTTTGGCAACTAACTCAGTATTTCCTTTAGGAAAAAATTCTTTGCGATTATCAATAATCACAAAATCATTGCCCGTGCCTTGGTATTTATAAAAGGTGAATTCCATAACTGGGCAAAGATATAAAAAGCATAGGCGAGTTTCATGGAAGTTTTCACGTTAAATACAAGTTAAATACCACTTTGAAGTATACTTTTTTCAATTCATCATTGTTAAATTTGTGGAAGTATTTAAAAAATGTTTCTTCAAAAAGGGTTTCCCTCCTCCGTTCTTCTCAGGACCGAAACCTTATAAACAGTTTAAAAATGCAAAACTTAAAAAATAAGTTTTTGAATTATTTTAAATTAATATTAATTAAAATTTTATTACAATGAAACAAACAATCC
>JAGQYZ010000291.1 GCA_020435865.1 Aequorivita sp.
AGCCGTTTTGAAATGTGACGCTCAATGCCATCAAAAGCACCACCAGCAATGAAAAGAATATTCTCGGTATTCACTTCAATAAATTTCTGATCGGGATGTTTTCTTCCTCCTTTTGGTGGAACATTCACTGTTGTTCCCTCCAAAAGTTTCAACAAAGCTTGTTGAACCCCTTCGCCACTAACATCGCGGGTGATTGAGGGATTGTCGCTTTTTCGTGCAATCTTATCTATTTCATCAATGAAGACGATTCCGTTTTCGGCTTTTTCGAGATTATAGTCTGCTGCTTGAAGCAAACGCGTTAAAATACTTTCAACATCTTCACCAACATAACCAGCTTCTGTTAAAACCGTAGCATCCACAATTGCCAAAGGAACGTTTAACATTCTTGCAATCGTTTTTGCTATTAATGTTTTTCCTGTTCCAGTTTGACCAACGATAATTATGTTACTTTTCTGTATTTCAATATCGTCATCACTTTTTGGTTGAAGCAATCGTTTGTAATGATTATAAACAGCCACGGACATCACTTTTTTAGTGAATTCCTGCCCAATTACATATTCATCCAAAAATGCTTTTATGATTTTTGGTTTTTTCAGCATTAAATCTTTGGACATTTCTGTGTTGCCCGAATGCAATGCTTCCTCAACCACAATTCCGTGTGCCTGTTCAATACAACGGTCACAAATGTGAGCATCCAATCCAGCAATTAGCAAGTTGGTTTCCGCCTTTTTTCGGCCACAAAAGGAACATTCTAAATCTTCTTTTGACATATTATCTTTTTTCAAAATCTAAGTTTAGCTTCTGGTCAATATTTCATCAATCATTCCGTATTCCAAAGCTTTATCGGCCTTCATCCAATAATCACGGTCACTGTCATCATAAACCTTATCGTAGGTTTGGCCAGAATGTTTTGCGATTATTTTATAAAGCTCCTCTTTTAAGGTGATTATTTCACGGGCAGTGATTTCAATATCACTCGCCTGTCCCTGTGCGCCGCCCAAAGGTTGGTGAATCATAACTCTCGAGTGCGTTAAACCGCTACGCTTTCCTTTTTCACCTGCACACAGTAGAACCGCTGCCATGGAGGCCGCCATTCCGGTACAAATAGTTGCAACGTCTGGTTTAATGAATTGCATGGTGTCATAAATTCCCAGGCCTGCGTAAACACTTCCGCCAGGTGAGTTGATATAAATTTGAATATCACGCGAAGCATCTGTACTTGCCAAAAAAAGCAATTGTGCCTGCACAATGTTTGCCACTTGGTCGTTGATTCCGGTACCAAGGAAAATAATCCGGTCCATCATCAAACGTGAAAAAACGTCCATCGCTACTGCGTTCATCTGGCGTTCTTCAATAATATTTGGTGTCAAGTTTGTTGGATACATACTACTTATTATTTTGTCATAGTACATATTGTTGATGCCTTGATCTTTTATAGCAAAGTTTCTAAATTCGTTACTGTAGTTCATAAATGTTTGTTCGTATTATAAATTTACTTTCCTGAACAGGAAAAGGTTTAAATCAAAAAGGCGTTAAATTAAATAATTCAACGCCTAAAGATAACTATTTCTTCGCTGAATTATGCGTAGGCTTCCTTAATGAATTTGTCGTAAGTAATTTCTTTGGTCTTCAATTTTGCATTTTCCTTAAAAAAGTTAAGCAATTTTGATGTGTTCAATTGTTCGCTCAAACGTTCTACTTCTTCTTTGTTTGAAAGAATACGTGCCGTTATGGATTCCAATTCTTCGTCTGTAGGATTGGTCTGCCCAAACTGCGCCATTTGCGCTTTTATCATATTTTTTGAATAGTCTTTCAATTCCTCAAAAGTAACTTGAAGTTTGTTGTCTGCACGAAGTTTTCCTTCAATCAATTGATAACGAAGTCCTTTTTCGCTTCTCTCGTATTCTGCTTTTGCGTCTTCTTCAGAAAGTCTTTTTTCGCCACTCATTGCAATCCAACGCTGAAGAAATGTATCGGGGAGATTAAATTTCGTATTTTCAATTAAAGAATCAACTACGTCGTTTAATAATTTTTGGTCGCTTTGTTGTGCAAATTGACCTTCGGCATCCTCCTTTATTTTTGCTTTCAATTCTTCTTCGGAAGTAACGACGCCTTCGCCGAAAAGTTTATCAAACAACTCTTGGTTCAATTCAGCCATTTCACGTTTGTTCACTTCTTCAATTTTGAAGGAAACCTCAATGTCCAAACCGTGAGCATCATCATGCGAAACGCCTAAATATTTTTGGTTGTCATGGTCATCGGCAAACATTCCTTTTGTTTTCAAAGCAACGGTATCGCCAACTTTTGCACCAATTAGGCTTTCAAGTTGCTTTTTACCGGTAATTTCTTCAGTAGAAAGTGTGGTTTTCTTTTCAATCTCTTTTTCAGTTGAAGTAAAAGTTCCTGTAATTTCATCCCCTTTTTCAACTTCTTTTTTGGAAATCAATTTTCCATATTGCTTGCGGATTGTTTTTACTTGATTGTCCAACATTTTATCATCCGCAATAATTTTGTACTGCAGCACTTCCTTGCCTTTTAAATCAACGTTGAATTCAGGCGCAAGGCCTAATTCAAATTCGAAAGAATAATCATCGGCATCCCAGTTTATTTCTGATTCGTTTTTCGGAAGTGGATTTCCAAGAATATCAAGTTTTTCTTCGGTAAGAAATTTGTGAAGTGCGTCTTGAAGCAATTTATTCACTTCTTCAACCAAAACGGCTTTCCCGTATTGTTTTTTCACCATTCCCATAGGCACATGTCCTTTACGGAAACCAGGAATATTGGCATTTTTGC
>JAGQYZ010000292.1 GCA_020435865.1 Aequorivita sp.
CCTTTTCCGCGCATCGGGATTATATAATAGGTCTTGCCATCTTTTTCACCAATGAACAAAGGAAGTTTTCTTTTGTAATTGGGGTCATCATTTGCGTGGGCTTCTTCTTTTTTAATATCTATTAAATAGGCATTTTCATCTTCAGTAGCTTCATCACCTTGAATTACCAATTGTTTTTTTATGTATTTATGAAAAGTGGCCTCAACTTCTTTAGTAGGAATAAAAGTTACACTTCCTGTTCCTTCGTTATCGTCAACACCCATAGCATAAAGAATGTTCTGTTGTTTCTCAAAACGTTCGTTTTCAGAAATCTTCCCGCGTAGCCCTTGTGCAACACCTGCCAAAAGGCTTCCAACCACCAATACCATTATTATTGAAAATAGTATTGTATATGAATTTTTATCAGTAAATCTTGCCATGATTACGCTGTTTTAGCTTTTAATCGTTTCATTCTTTTTCTTATGTTTCCTTGTACCACATAATGGTCAATGGTTGGTGCAAATACGTTCATCAGCAATATTGCGAGCATCACACCTTCTGGATATGCTGGGTTGAAAACCCGAATCATTATAGACATAAACCCTATAAAGAAACCATAAATCCATTTTCCTTTGTTAGTCTGTGATGCCGTAACCGGATCGGTGGCCATATAAACAATACCAAAAGCCAAACCTCCAATAATTAAATGGTGCCAATACGTTTCGCTCATCAATCCATAAAATTTGCTACCTTCTTGAATCCATCCTTGATCTATTACACCATTGAATATCAAGCCCATTACAAGAGCACCAATAACCGCTGAAAGCATAATACGCCAGCTTCCTATTTTAGTAAAAATCAAGAACAGGCCTCCAAGGAGGATAAGGAAGGTAGAAGTTTCTCCAACAGAGCCTGGTATAAAGCCCCAAAACATATCCCAAAGGCTGTATACAGGATGGCTGTTAGCGGCCAAAGTTCCTAAGATGGTTTCTCCAGAAATTGCATCTGGCTGCCCAGCCAAAGCTTTTGCGCCGTGAACCCAAACTTTATCACCACTCATCCAAGTTGGATATGCAAAGAATAAAAAGGCACGGATAGTAAGCGCAGGGTTCAAGATGTTCATCCCTGTTCCTCCAAAAACTTCTTTTCCAATAATAACACCGAAGATTACCGCAACGGCAAGCATCCAAAGTGGTATATCAATAGGAACAATAAGTGGCACAAGCATTCCTGTAACCAAATATCCTTCCTCTACTTCGTGTTTCTTAATGATGGCAAAAATAAATTCCACTCCAAGACCAACTCCATAGGAAACGATGACCAGTGGTAAAACAGTCCAAGCACCCATAATAAAGTTTGCCCAAGTGAAGAAATTCCCAAGCGGGTCTAATCGTAATGTGTTGTCTATTGCTGCATAATGCTGAAAACCCGCATTGAACATTCCAAAAATCAAACACGGAATAAGCGCCATGATTACTGTATTCATAGTACGCTTCAAATCGTCCGCTGAGCGAACGTGCGCACCAGAATGTGTGGTTTCATTCGGCGTGTACAAAAAAGTGTGTAGCGCATTGAACGCAGGAGCCATTTTGGTTCCTTTGTATTTTTCCTTTAGGGTATGTAAATTCTGTTTCAATCCCATATACTACGTATTTTTCATTTTTTTAAAATGAATAATTATCCAATTTCTTTAATCATTAAATCAAGACCATTCCTGATGATTTGTTGGTGCGGCTGCTTGCTCACGCAAACAAATTCGGTAAGTGAAAAATCTTCCGGAGCCACTTCATACATTCCCAAAGCTTCCATTTG
>JAGQYZ010000293.1:0-1726 GCA_020435865.1 Aequorivita sp.
TCTTCGGAAAAATACAGTTGCCACATGATTCGCCATTAACACATATTTCCGTTGGCCGACTTAGCCTTGGGCTACTGGTATTAGCATTTACCGTTTATATGATTCCCGGACTGTGGGGTGCGCCCTTAAACCTAATTAGTGCTTTCCCGCCGCCTTTAGATTATGCCGAATCGCCCTATGGAGTTGGTAATTCCAAAGCTGGAGGAGGGATTGTTGCGAACGAACACAAAGAGGTACCCGAAGGCGCACATTTATTGGCACCACATCAAATTTTAGCATTTAACGATTATGATAAGGGTCTTGCATATGCAAAAACAGTAGGTAAACCAGTAATGATTGATTTTACGGGATGGGCCTGTGTTAATTGCCGAAAAATGGAGCAGAACGTTTGGGTAGATGATAAGGTATTGAATATATTGAAAAACGAAGTAGTACTTATATCACTATATGTTGATGACAAACGCAAACTTGAAGATGACGAAATTGTTGAATCACAATTAAAACCCGGTAAAAAACTTAAGTATATCGGCCAAAAATGGAGCGAGTTACAAACCATAAAATATAAAACCAATTCGCAACCCTTTTATGTTTTGATGGACCACAATGAAGAAAACCTAATTGAACCCGTTGGTTATACCCCTGATATTGAAGAATATTACACTTGGCTTCAAAATGGAATTGGCGCTTTTAAGAAATAGAACACCATAACCAACTAATTTTGAGCAATATTGATTAAATTTAAGTAATTTTTAAAAAATCTAATGATGATTTCTTCGGAAGAAAAAATAAAAGCTACCACATTGGAAACGTATTTTGAACCTTTCCGAAAGAATATCATTGGAATAAACCAAGATTTTGAGTCGCCTTTCGGAACAAAAAAAATTATTTATACAGATTGGACGGCAAGTGGTCGTTTATACGCGCCAATTGAAGAAAAAATGCTGAAGGAATTTGGACCTTTTGTAGCAAATACACACACCGAAACTTCAGTAACTGGAACGGCGATGACAAAAGCATATCACGAGGCCCGAAAAATCATAAAGAAACATGTAAACGCCAATGAACACGACGTGCTTATTACATGTGAAAGCGGGATGACTGGCGTAATAAACAAGTTTCAACGCATTTTAGGGCTAAAAATTCCTGAAAATATAAAGCCATATACAACTATTCCTGATGAAATAAGGCCCGTAGTTTTTGTAACACATATGGAACACCACAGCAACCAAACCTCTTGGCTTGAAACTATTGCAGATGTTATAGTTGTACCACCAAACGAAAATGTTTTGGTCAGTATGAAAACCTTTGCAAAAACTATTGAAAAATACAAAGATCGTCCAATAAAGATTGCAGCCGTTACAAGCTGTTCTAACGTAACTGGTATTCAAACTCCGTATCATGAAATCGCGAAACTAATGCACAAGAATGGTGGACTCTGTTTCGTAGATTTTGCTTGTTCAGCACCTTATGTTTCAATAGATATGCACCCTGAAGAAGAAAGTGCATATTTAGATGCTATCTTTTTTTCACCTCATAAATTTTTAGGTGGACCTGGCTCCAGCGGCGTGCTTATTTTTAACAATAATCTTTATAAAAATACCATACCCGACAATCCGGGAGGCGGAACTGTTTCATGGACAAACCCGTGGGGAAACCATAAGTACATTGATGACATAGAGACCCGTGAAGATGGTGGAACGCCTGGTTTTCTTCAAACAATCCGCAC
>JAGQYZ010000293.1:1781-7506 GCA_020435865.1 Aequorivita sp.
CGCGAACACGAACTTTTGGAAATTATTTTTGAAAAACTTAATAAAATTCCAAACGTAAAAATTCTTGCGCCAAATACCGAAGATAGACTTGCGGTAATCAGCTTTTATATTGATGATTTACATTTCAATCTTGGTGTCAAATTGTTAAATGATCGCTTTGGAATCCAAACACGTGGAGGCTGTTCCTGTGCTGGAACCTATGGCCATTATTTGCTTCACGTAGATCAAGAAACCTCTAACAGGGTAACTTGTGAGATTGATCATGGCGATTTGACCCACAAACCAGGTTGGATACGGATGTCCATTCACCCCACAACCACTAATGCAGAAGTTGAATATGTCTGCGATTCCATAAAACAGCTTGCCGAAAATTTTCCGGAATGGGGCAAGGAGTATAAATACAATTCTAAAAACAACGAATATTTTCATTCAAAGGAAATAGCAGATGACAAAATGAAAGAATGGTTTACATTTCAATGATGATTTATAAATAATTAGTAAACAATTTGAAAAGGTTTCTACTTCTAACGCTTCTTTTCCCCTTTTTAAGTTCCGCACAGGAATATGTGGATCTTTTTCGAATGGGTTACGGACAAACATTTAATAATAATTTTGAAGGAGTTGATAGCAGTACAAATGTTACGTTTTTTGACGCTGGGCTCACCTTTCCTGTAGTTCTTAATGAGAATCACGCCTTGATAACTGGAGCTGATATTAGTATAAATAACGTCCAACTTTTCCCCAAAGCAGTTCGCACAAATCTTTATAGTACAAATCTTAAACTTGGAATAGCTTCAACTTGGTCCGAAAAATGGAGCACAACAATTGTTTTATTGCCGAAAATTGCTTCGGATTACAAAAATATTTCTGGCGATGATTTCTATATGGGTGGAATTGCCTTGTTGAAATTGAAGAAAAATGAAAACCTTAAATACCGCTTTGGGGTATATGCATCCCAAGAGGCTTTTGGTCTTTTTACCACTCCTATTTTGGGTTGGTACTACCTAAGTCCAAACAAATGCTTTGAGATGGATATGAGTTTGCCAATTTCTGCAGATGTAAGTTATAAGTATGGAATTACAACAATTGGAGTTGATTACTTTGGAATTGGACGCAGTTATAACGTACATTATAAAAACAGTCCTACACTCTATGCAGACCTCAGCTCTTTGGAATTTGCAGGATATTTACAATTCAATGCTCTCGAAGAAAGTGTTTTGTTGCGAGCCAAACTCGGTTATTCTAGCAATAATTATGAAATGTATGCCAAAGGAGACAAAATGGACCTAGGTGTTTCAGCTTTCAGTTTTGGTGACGATCGCACCCAGTTAAATCCTTCATTGAATGGAGGTTTTTTTCTGAAGTTTGAAGCTATATACCGGTTTCATATAGGGGGAAATTCCAAAGTACAAAATTCAAATAACAAATAAAATTCAAGCTCCAAATTTCAAAATACATTTCTTTTGAATTTGTATTTTTTGGCATTTATTTGTTATTTGGAGCTTCAATATTTGGTGCTTACTTTTCAAAAGTCCTATCTTTAAAATATGGAAAGAACCTGTCCGGAATGTGGTGATAGAATAATAGGGCGTGCTGACAAAAAATTCTGCAGCGATGCATGTCGGAATGCACATAATAATTCGCTCAATAAAGACAATAAAAATCTGGTTCGGAATATCAATAACCGTCTTCGAAAAAACTACCGCATACTCGAAAAGCTTAACACCGAAGACAAAACAAAAACCACTAAAGATAGACTACTACGAATGGGGTTCAGTTTTGAATACTTCACGGGAATCTATACCACAAAATCTGGATCTACCTATTTCTACTTGTATGACCAAGGGTATCTTCCCCTAGATAATGATTTTTATCTTTTGGTAAAAAAGGATCTTAAATAATTTCTTTAATCCATAAAAAAATCGCCCGGAATAATTTCCAGCCGATCTCTCTCATTTTAACAATCAACAGTTATGAAAAACTATTCTTTCAACAATCGTTTTATTATGGTAAAACCTACTCAAAACTATTAAGACAAGCTTCAAGCATTTCCAAATTGAAGAATTCATCTTCAAAATTGGCGTTATGGGTAAAGAAAAGACAGTTAATTTTTTCGCCTACAAAACGTTCGCCCCAAAGTTCCTCAAAAATTGTTAAAAAGGCATTTTCCAGCTCGTTGTCGCCAACTTTTGCAAGATTTAAAGGAAGTAATATCAAAAGATCGAAAATATTTTTTTCTGGATCCCAAGAATAAACCGTAAAGCGTATATCTTTTGGTGTTATGCTGAATCCATCGCACTTAAATGGCTCATCCATTATTTTTGGATCTGTTTCAATTTTGCCCGCTACCAAAGCTTTAACTTCCCAATGCCTCATTTCGGGTGCCACATCTACCAAACGATTCACATATAACAACAAATCTCTATTTCCAGAACAGGAAATGGTAAAAACATAGCTTTTGTTTGAACCCTTTTCTGGAGCTAAAATATTTGGAGTAAGCCCAGGACAATAATCTTCCAACTGATTACAGAGATATGAAAATGTCCTGAAATTTTTTTCTTCCACTACAGTATCTAAATCAAGGCGAAGTCCTTCCTCAAGATTTTTAAAGTCCTCCCAAAATTCCTTTGCTGTCATATCTAACAATTTTTAGAGTTACAATCTTTGAAGGTGAGTGATTCGGTATTTTAAATTTAAGAAAAAGATTTAATACCTTTAAACTCCAAATAAAAAACCTATATATGAGAACTCTTTCTGCCAAAATTCTACTTCTTTCCCTTCTACTGCTATCGTTCAATTTTTCAGTAAATGCTCAAGCCCTAAGCAGTTATCAAATTGACAGTTTGGTTCAAAAAACAATGAAAACCTTTGACGTACCCGGAATGGCGGTTGCGGTTTTGAAGGACGGCAAGATTTACCATAAAAATACCTACGGTGTGCGTTCTTTAAAAACAAATGCCGAAGTAAATGAAAACACACTTTTTGGCGTGGCATCAAACACCAAGGCTTTTACCACAGCTGCTTTGGGACAACTAATTGACCAAGGAAAACTAACTTGGGACACGAAAGTAACAGACATCATTCCTGAATTTCAACTTTACGATCCGTATGTTACTAGAGAGTTTACGGTGCGCGATCTTATTACACACCGAAGCGGGTTAGGTCTTGGCGCAGGCGATTTAATGGTCTTCCCAGCAAATAATACCACAACCATGACTGAAATGATCCACAACCTTCGATATTTAAAACCTGTTTCGTCTTTTAGAAGCAAGTTTGATTATGACAATTTGCTATACATTGTTGCGGGCGAAGTGGTTTCAAGAGTTTCAGGAAAACCATATGACGATTATATTAAAGACAACTTTTTTGAGCCTTTAGGAATGACCCGGTCTTTTCTTTCCATCCCAAAAATAAAGGCAGACGATAATAGAATTGACGGCCACGCCCCAGTAAACGGAAAATTGGAGTTGACGGGAGATACTTTCACAAAAATTGCTACGCCAGCTGGCGGAATTTTTACTTCCATCAATGATATGTGCACATGGGTTCAGGCACAATTGAACGATGGAAAATATGGCGAAAAGTTAGATAAAAGTCTTTTTAGCAGTAAAGTACATAATGAAATGTGGACGCCACAAACTATTTTAAGAACTGGAAAAGGACCGTACAACACACATTTTTCAGCCTATGGCCTCGGATGGTTTTTGAGTGATGTGAACGGTTATTTTCAAGTTACACATACAGGTGGATTGAATGGAATTGTGAGCCAGGTTACGCTTATCCCAGAAATGGATTTAGGAATTATAGTACTTACCAACCAACAAAGCGGCTCGGCTTTTAGCGCTATTACAAACTCCATTAAAGATGGGTATTTCGACATAAAAGGCGAAGACAGAATAAAACAATACAACGAGGGTAGATTGGCAGGAGAAAAAGCGGCAGACAGCATTGTTTCAGAAGTGGAAAAAAACATTGCAGCACAACTGAAAACCAAGGCATTCAAACCCGATCCGGCAGATTATACAGGCACTTATAAAGATGTTTGGTTTGGCAATGTTAACATCAGTGCCATAGATGGAAACCTTCATTTTAAAGCCGAAAAATCTCCAGACTTAACGGGAACTATGGCTTTTTATAAAGGAACCACTTATGTAGTGCGCTGGAACGATCCTTCATTAAAAGCAGATGCATTCGTTACTTTCAGTTTGGATACTGAAGGCAAAGCCAATGGTTTTACCATGAGCCCTATTTCGCCGTTAACAGACTTTAGTTATGACTTTCAGGATTTGGAGTTTGGTAGAGTGAAATAATAATTAAGAAACATGTTGTTTATTGTGGAGCAGGTTTTATTATACTTTTTCTAATTTTACGTGTGGTTTTGGGGGTAATTCAATAGTAATTTTATTGCCAATTTTCACTTCTCCCCCTTTTAAGACAACCCCCATTACTCCAGCTTTTCTAATTAAATTACCGTTTTCATCCTTATCCAAAACAGCTTTCATTAATCCCTTTTTTATTGAATCAAGTTGAGTACAGGGGTTTCTTAATCCCGTTAATTTTATTTTAGCCGTTTTGCCAATGTTCAATAAAGTATCTTTAGGCAAACTCAGTAAGTCTATTCCTTCTGTAGTTATATTTTCGCCAATTTCTCCAGCCTTTACATCAAAACCTTTTTCCTTTAGTTCATCAAAAAGCTCAGCGTGAATTAAATGAACTTGTCTCAAATTAGGTTGAGTTGGGTCTTTTGCAACTCGTGAACGGTGTTTTACATTTTTTCCCATATGTGCATCACCTTCCACTCCCAATCCCGTAAGTAAAACGATTTTATCACAATTGAATTTACTAAAAGTATGAGTTCTACTTTTACTTACTGATTTTACAATTCCCTTATTCATTTCTTTCTTGTAGTTAACACAAAAACACGATGTTGTGGTTCGTTATTTTTCAAATATTTAATTCAGCTACATTTTACAATTCAACATCAACTGCTTTTTGTTATCTCAAATTTCTTTAAAGTTTTGTCAATTAAATACTCGATGCTTAAAAAATTGTCTGCAAGTTTTAGGATGCTATTTTCAAGGTTTTCATTTTTAAAATGTTCCCAACCTTCCATTAATGTTAATGGACCAAATTCCACACTCACATTTTTCCAATTTCGCTCAAATTTCATAAAATCTTCTCTGAAACTGTTGGCAAAAGCCCGACTTGTTATGGAATATCCATTCAATTCTCGAAGTTTTAATGCGTGTATATTATAAAATACTTTGTTTCGTTTTATTGTTTCGTCATTTACCCAAATAGCGAAAAAAATTCTTGTCTTTGCATTTATTGGGTCCGTTTTGTCATTCGTCCATTCCGTTTTATACAATTTCAGAACGACAGAGTTAAGCGTAACACCAATATTAATTTCAAGATGCTTTTTCCGCAGCATTTTTTTGTCAATCTGGTCTGCCGATTTTCGAAATTTTTCTAGATAATATTCATAATCCATCATTTCAGAAATTTATTTTTCCATTTGCAGTTCGGTTTTTCTTAAATGACCGCCAACGGTTAGTGTAAAATGCGTTTTAATGCATTTTCCCACATTATTGTAGGCTGTTTTTCTCGTTTATTAATTATTCTTTCGAAGCAGTATAAATCACTGGCATTTGACCTTTCCATTTATTCCAAAGTTCATTATCCACCATAAGATTAGCCATAAAATGTCCTACATTAATTCGGCTTA
>JAGQYZ010000294.1 GCA_020435865.1 Aequorivita sp.
AAATTTTTGGCGCCGAAGAGCGCAAGCAGGTAAACGAAGTGTTGGAAACAGGCGTATTGATGCGCTACGGCTTTGACGGTATGCGCAACAACCATTGGAAGGCCAAAGAGTTTGAGACCGCCTTCGCCAAAAGAATGGGCACTTAATATTGCCAGCTGGTTTCAAGCGGAACGGCGGCCTTAACGGTTGCCCTGGCCTCGGCTGGCATCGGTGCGGGCGATGAGGTTATTATGCCCACCTTCACTTTCGTGGCGAGTTTTGAATCTATTTTGGCCTTGGGAGCGGTTCCTATTTTGGTGGATATTGACGACACCCTTACTCTTGACCCCAAAGCCGTGGAAGCTGCAATCACTTCAAAAACCAAATGTGTAATGCCCGTACATATGTGCGGCTCCATGGCAGATTTGGATGCCCTAAAGGCAATTTGCGAAAAGTATAACTTAATTCTTTTGGAGGATGCCTGTCAAGCTCCCGGCGGTACATATAAAGGAAAACCATTGGGCAGCTACGGCCACTTGGGCTGTTTTTCATTTGATTATGTAAAGACCATTACCTGTGGCGAAGGCGGTGCGGTAATTACCAACAATGCAGAATTCGCAAAACACGCAGACCATTACCAAGACCACGGACTCGACCATGTTGGGAAAGACCGCGGCGCGGAAAGCCACCCTTTTATGGGCTACAATTTTAGGATTTCTGAATTGAATGCCGCAGTCGGTTTGGCGCAATTGGGCAAACTGGATGGAATTTTAAGGACTCAAAAGGAAAATTATACGACTCTTCGCGAAGCATTAAAAACCATTGATGGGGTAACTTTCCGAAGGGTTCCCGAAGGCGGTGAGGAAAACTATTCGTTTTTGAATTTTTTCCTTCCTACGGAAGAATTAGCTAAAAAGGCCCATAAAGCTTTATCAGAGAATGGGGTAGATGCCTGTTTTTATTGGTACACCAACAATTGGCATTATATAAACGGTTGGGAACATTTGCGAAATCTGAAATCTTTAGGAAATCTTCCTTCCGAAGTGAAAAACCAAATGCAGGATCTGAACAATACCGATTTTTCAAAAAGTGACGCCGTTATGGGGCGAACCATTTCTTCACTTATAAAAATTGGCTGGTCCGAAAAGCAAGTGAAGGATAGAACAGAAGCTATGAAAAACGCGATTGCCTCAGTCCTTTAGTAGTTTACATACTCTGTAATTTCCAAACCATAGCCTATCATCCCAACACGTTTGGTCTGCTCGCTATTTGAGACAAGACGGATTTTATGGATGCCTAAATCGTGCAAAATTTGAGCGCCAATCCCAAAATCTTTGCTGTCCATTTCAATACGAGGCGCTTTGGCAATTTCATTTGGCTTTTGCCTTTCTTTTAATTCTTTTAAACGGTTTAAAAGATTCAACGACTCGCTTTGTTGATTAATGAATACGAGAGCGCCTTTTCCATCTTTATTGATTACGTTAAACATATCGTCCAACTTTTGGTCGGCGTTATTTGTAAGCGTTCCCAAAATATCACCATTCACTAAAGTTGCATTCACGCGAACTAAGACAGGTTCGTTTTCATTCCAAGAACCTTTTGTAAGTGCAATATGTATTTGATCGTTTGTGGTTTGTTTATATGCGCGAAGTCTGAAATCACCAAACTTTGTATTTATTTTAAAATCTTCCTTTTTTTCTATCAGAGAATCATGCTCCATTCGGTATTTCACCAAATCTTCAATGGAAATAAGTTTTAAATCAAACTTTTTGGCAACCTTCATTAATTGTGGAAGCCGCGCCATAGTTCCATCTTCATTTAAAATTTCAACCAAAATCCCAGCAGGTTTCAAACCAGCAAGTCTTGCCAAATCAATAGCAGCTTCAGTGTGTCCAGTTCTTCTTAAAACACCACCTTGTTTTGCACGCAATGGAAAAATATGTCCTGGTCTTCCAAGATCATTAGCTTTAGTATTTTCATCAACCAATGCTTTTATGGTTTTTGAACGGTCGTGAACAGAGATTCCAGTAGTGCAACCGTGGCCAATCAAATCTACCGAAACTGTAAACTGTGTGTGGTGCAGTACGGTGTTGTTTTCCACCATCATATTTAAATCAAGTGCATTGCACCGTTCTTCTGTCAAAGGGGCACAGATAAGGCCTCTGCCGTGTGTAGCCATAAAATTTATCATTTCTGGCGTAACCATTTCTGCTGCAGCAATAAAGTCTCCTTCATTTTCGCGGTTTTCATCAT
>JAGQYZ010000295.1 GCA_020435865.1 Aequorivita sp.
GATGATTACGTAAACAATATTACCGAAAGGCTCAATCTGTACACCAAATTGAACGAGCTGAAAAACGAGACCGAGCTTCAGAAATTTGAAAAGGAATTGCTTGATCGATTTGGAGAAATGCCAAAACAAGCAGAAGATTTGTTGAATAGCGTTCGCATAAAATGGATTGCCATTTCAATGGGTCTTGAACGTCTTGTGATGAAGCAGAAAAAAATGGTCGGTTATTTTGTGGCAGACCAGCAAAGCAGTTTTTATCAAAGTGAAGCTTTTACCAAAGTGCTTCAATACGTGCAAAGCCACCCACAAAAAGTGACGATGAAGGAAAAACAAACCAGAAACGGACTGCGATTGTTGCTCACTTTTGAAGAAATTTCTTCGGTTGATAAAGCTTTACAGGCTTTGAAAAAATTTGAATAAAAGCCGAAATTTTGTTTCGGCTTTTATTTTTTACTTCAGTAATTTTTTTCGCAACGTACCTTCTTTCGTAATTATTTCTAACAAATAAATTCCATTATTCCAACTGCTTGTGTCTATTTTATTTGAAGTTTCCTGATAGTTATTTTCATAGACCAATTTTCCGGCAGCATCATAGACCTTCAATTCAAAAGTTTCAAGCTGTTTGCTTAAAAATTGAATTTCAAAATAATTTTTTGCAGGATTGGGAGCTATAATAAAATTATTTTCTGCCTCTGAAAATTCATCGTTTCCCAAGGTTATTCCTGAAATAATCCTCAAGTTTTTGCTTCCAAAATCGGTGATATACATTTTACTTTCAGTTTCGTCAAAATAAATTCCATTTGGAATATTAAAAGTTGCAACTGAAATATCGCCATCATTATTTCCCGGAGTGCTCCCTGCGAATAAGGTATAATCATCTACAGAATTGGGATTGATGGAATATATTTTATGGTTGCTCATAATAGTTCCCCAAAGTTTTCCTTGACCATAGGTAATAAAGCCCAAATTAGGGTAGGGGCCACCCTCGGTTGGAAGTTGCGCAATATATTCCAGATCGCCATTCTCCTCTACTTTGAAAATTTTTCGGTTGTTATAATTTCCAACGAATAGATTTCCGTTTTCATCATAAACAATTCCTACGGGACCACTTAATTCAGCTGATGAGGAGATTGTAGTTATGGTTCCATCTGGCGCAAGCCTTTTAATAAGGTTTCCTAAATAAAGTGTAAAAATCATAGAATCGTCATCAAAAGATTTTACAATTCCAGAAGGATGTCCCGTAACTGGATAGGTGGCCAACAGATTACCATTTATGTCATATTTATAAATTTTATTTCCCTGTCCGTCACATACATACAATTCTTGGTTGGAATTGAAAGCCAGTCCGTTTGGGGTGTTCAAACCTGTGATAAAGGCGGTTGCCTCTCCAGTGGGAGAGAATTTAAAAACGGTATCGCCCGTATAATTGGAACAGTACATGTTTCCGTCATTGTCCAAAACAATGGCATCGTCTGGGGTGCCTTCGGTAAAGGTGGTAACCGTTTGAGCGTTTAAAAATAAATGTCCAAATAAAAAGACTGCGGTAAAAAAGAATAGGTTTTTCATAATCTGAAAATTTTAAAGTTTGGTACAAATCTATTTTCAGAATATGCTGGAATCGACCGTTTGCATACAGCCGAACATAAAACTTATGCGGCCAACTGTTTTTTTATATAATTGCTGGGGGTATCTTGCATTGTATTTTTGAAGGCTTTGTTAAATGTAGATTTTGAATTGAAGCCCACATCCATGGAAAGTGCCAGAATGGTGTGTTTTAAATGCTCCTTATTTTCAACTTTTTTTAAAAATTCCTTTACGCGGTATTGATTTATAAAATCATAAAACGTGGTTTTATAAACTTGATTTAAAAGCCAGGAAACATTGTTTGTTGAGGTTTGGAGCATTTCAGAAACATCAGCCAAAGTCAAATCGTTTTGCAGAAAAACCTTTTCATTGATCATTAAACTGTCCAATTTGTTTTTTAACAATTGGGCTTCGGCTTCTGGAAGGCGTTCTTTTCTTACATTGTTTTTTTGCTTTTCTTCTGAAATCCTAAAAAGCTCTGGCTGTTTTAAACTGAAATACCCTATTACATAAATAAATAATGGAATTGCCACCCAAATACTATCATAGCCCATATAAGGAATGGTTTTGTCAAAAATTGTTGAGTTGAACAGGCTGAAAATCCAAGCTAATAAACAAGCTAATATTGAAAACAGAAAAAAGTTAAGATAGACAATGGGGCTTTGTTCAAAGGAAAAAACCTCCTTTTCCGTTTGTTTAAATTTTGCAAGCAACTGAAAAGACTTTAGCACATAAAACATATTAAATAAAATCATGGCTACTGAAATGATCCTGAAATACACTAGCAAGTTTCCGTTTAAAAAATATTCGTAATATGCTTTTGGAGTGTACTTGATAATATAAAAGAGGGCGAAAGAGAGCATTCCAAAAAAAGGAAGAAAATGAATCATTGAAAGCGAATAGGTGCTCTGTTCCTTATACAGAAGTCTTTTCACATACAAATAGATAAAGGGGCCAAAGAGGAAAACCAATGAATCAACCGCAATACTCCATTGAAAAACCCAAGGGGTTAAAAACCGGAAGTAGAAAAATCTGCCAATAAGCATTAGTGTAGCAAGTGCGATTAAATAGGAAAGGATGCTATTTGCCGTTTGGTTGTTATTGGAAATTCGCTGTAGCGTTAACGAAAGGAAAATCCCTTGGCAAATGCCAATGACAATTATTAAGTCTATAAGCTTAAAGGTAATTTCCATAAAACTTTATATTGCAACAAAGATAAACGGAAGCTTTTAAAAAAAGGTGTATTTGGGTACAGCCGTACCTGAAAAGATGAAAATGATTTACAGCACTATTCAAGTGATTTCTTGCACATTCTGACTGAAAAATTTCAAAGTGTCGGGTAAATGTCGGGTGAAATTCCCTTGAAAATATTGCCCTATCTTTACTGTCATCGTACTATTGCTTCATAAATTTTTACAAAATGAAACAACCCGAACTCGGTCGGAAAATTTTAGAACTTAGAAAGCAAAAAGGTTTTACACAGGAAGAACTTGTAGAGCAATGCAATATAAATGTACGTACCATTCAGCGTATTGAAGCTGGAGAAGTAATGCCACGAAGTTTTACATTAAAAACAATTTTAAATGTTTTGGGGGAGGATTTAGAAAATCTGCAAGAATCTGATTCTTCTGTTTTGGAACTTTACAATTTAAAAGATGTTGGTTTTTCAGTTTTTTACATAAAACTAGCCTGGATTTGCGGGATCATTTATTTTCTTTCTGGCTTTGTGGAATTTGCTGTTGATTATGCACGATTTTACGAAGATGAATTGATACTACCAAAAGCTGCATACATCAGCATGAAATTTATTGTAATGCTGGCTTATATTTATTTTTTATGGGGGTTTGTTTTAAGTGGTAAAATCTTTAATAATTATTTGCTTAAAATAGGCACTTTCTTTTTAATTGGCACGACCCTTTTATTTTATGGGTATGATATTGCTTCACTTTACTTTGAACCATTTTATGTAGAATATGTTATCACCACACAATCAATTTTTTGCGGAATTGGCAGTATTATCTTTGGTTTGGGGATAATGCGATTGGAAAATCCTTTCGGGAAAATTCCAGGAGTAGCAGGTGGATTTGAAGTAGTGAGCGGGATATTGTTTGCAATTGTTTTTATGGCGTGGTTGGGACTTGCCTTTTTAATTCCGGCTGTGATATTGCAAATTATTTTACTCTACAAGATTGAAGAACTTTTGAAAAAGCATAAGGAATGAGGCTTTCGTAATATTTGATTATCTTTTACCTCTTTTAATATATTAATTTACAGGAGAAGTTTTCCAGACTTAATTAGAATATTAATAAGAATTATCTTAATTTGTTTAGGAACACTTTATGGGATAGTATATAGAGTATCTATGACTTATCTATGGCTTATCTATGGCTTATCTATGGCTTTGATACGGGTGATCCTAGGCTTTGATCCCTCTTAAAATAACTATTGGATAGACAACAACGACCAACAAGATTTAGTAAATTTCAATTTATCTTTTAATATTGCGTAACCTATTCGATTTTACCATGATTTTTCAAAATTTACTTACGTCAAAACATTGGATTTAAAAGTGATAAAAAGCATTTTCAAAATGGTCCAATTTTTCCTCTTTTTGGTTTTTAAGAATAGCGATAATATCAAAACGCACTTCCACATTTAGTTCGTTGGAAATAACATATTCATTAGCTGCTTTTACCAAAAGTTTAATTTTTGCAGGGGTTACGAAACTTTGTGGATCGCCAAAAAAATCGCTATTTCGGGTTTTTACTTCCACGATGACAACCGTGCTTTCTTCCTTTTGGGCAATGATGTCTATTTCAGCCTTTTCGAAAAAAAAGTTACGACATAGGATATTATAACCGTTGCGAAGCAAATACTGCGCGGCAATTTCTTCGCCTATTTTTCCAAGTTCATTATGAGTTGCCATATTTTCTAAAATTCAAAAAAACAAATGACAAATTCCAAATAATTTCCAAAAAACAAATCTCAACTATCAGTTTTTGAAATTGGTTTTTTTAAAATTGAGAGTTATTTGGAAGTTGGTGCTTGAAATTTGGGATTTATTAAAAGTTCAAATTAATATTATTATTTCCAATCTTTAATTCAACTTCCCTCCCAAAAATCAAAGCTCGATTATCCTTTATGTGTCCTGCAGGAAAATTAAAAAATACGGGATAATCATATTCCTTTACTAAATCAACAATAATTTCCTCAGCCGTTTTTCCAAAGTAGACCTTGTTGTCCTTCATTTCTGTCATTCCTCCAATGATAATGGCTTTTAGGTTTTTTAAATAACCGCTTCTTTTCAAATTCATCATCATCCGGTCAATGTGATAAAGCATTTCGTCCAAATCTTCAATAAAAAGAATTTTGCCATCGGTCTTCATTTCTGAAGCACTTCCGCAAAGCGAATAGAGTACAGAAAGATTTCCGCCAATCAATTCACCTTTCAAAATTCGTAATGAATCGAGAGAGTTGGTATTTTCAATTTCAATATTATACTGTTCCCCAAACAATACTTTCCGAATAGACTCAGCGGTATCTGGGGTTTTATTTTCGATTTCCAAACACATTTGTGCGTGCAAGGTTTCCATGCCCAAATTGTGAATATGTGAGTGCAAAACAGTAACATCGCTATAACCAACAATCCATTTTGGGTTTTTTATGAATGCTGAAAAATCAAGTTTATCAATAATTCTGACTGTTCCATAACCACCACGTGCGCACCAAATTGCTTTTATGTTGGAATCGTCCAGCATTGCTTGGAAATCTTTCGCACGCAAATCATCACTTCCTGCAAATTGATTTTCTTCTGCGCCGATAGTTTTTCCTAAAACAGCATTCAATCCCCAATTTTCAAGTAGTTGGAGTGCAGGCTTTAGTTCTTCTTTTGAAATTTTCCTCGCCGTAGAAACTATGGCAATTG
>JAGQYZ010000013.1:0-4922 GCA_020435865.1 Aequorivita sp.
GGTAAAACTTATCAACAAAGTGGTAGAATGTGGTAAAATGTGGTAAAAGTTATATATATTTGAAACAATTAATTGCAAACAGGGAATTTTCACAATGCTCAATCTAATAGGAACATACGAATGTAAAGCAGACGTAAAGGGGCGGGTCATGGTGCCAGCGGCTTTAAAAAAGCAGTTGGCTTCGGTAGCTCCAGAGGGGTTTGTAATTAAGCGTGCTGTATTCCAGCCTTGCTTGGAAATGTACCCGATGAAAGAATGGGACGCGCTGATGTTGAAAATGGGCGAACTGAACCGTTTTAGCAGAAAAAACAATGATTTTATTAGAAGGTTCACTGCGGGTGTAAAAACCGTGGAGCTTGATTCTACAGGCCGTTTATTAATTCCGAAAGACCTGCTTTCTTTTGCAGGAATAAATAAGGAATTGGTAATCTCTTCTGCAATAAACATTGTGGAGATTTGGGATAAAGATAAATACGAACAGGCCATTGATGACGCCGCAAACGACTTTGCTGATTTGGCTGAAGAAGTAATGGGAAACAAAAGCAATGATGGTGATGGAATATCATAATCCAGTTTTGCTAAAAGAAACTGTTGATGGTTTAAACATAAAGCCAGACGGAGTTTATGTAGATGTAACTTTTGGCGGCGGTGGTCACTCTAACGAAATTCTTAAACATTTAGGTCCAAATGGAAAATTGATTGCTTTTGACCAAGATAAGGATGCTTTGGAAAATATTATTGACGATGAGCGATTTCTGTTTATCAATCAAAATTTTCGGCTTCTTAAAAAATTTTTGCGATTTCATGGTTTTAAAACAGTTGATGGCATTTTGGGAGATTTTGGAGTTTCATCGCATCAATTTGACATTGCCGAGAGAGGTTTTTCAACCCGTTTTGAAGCCGATTTAGATATGCGGATGAACCGCGACAGTAATTTTTCTGCATATACCGTTGTCAACAAATATGAAGAAGCACAATTGCGAAATGTTCTTTCAAATTATGGCGAATTGCGCAGCGCAGCTGGAATGGCGCGTGTAATTGTTGAAGCACGTGAAAGCTTAAAAATAAAGACTAGCGAACAGCTTAAAAAAGTGCTCAGCAGGTTTCTTCCCCCACATAGAGAAAATAAAATTCTTGCCCAGATTTATCAAGCTATTAGGATTGAAGTGAATCAAGAGTTGGAGGCATTGAAGGAGTTTCTGCTCCAAACGAATGAAGTTTTGCAATCTGGCGGTCGCATCAGCCTGATAAGCTATCACTCTTTGGAGGATAGATTGGTTAAAAGATATATACGTAACGGAATGTTTGAAGGCGAACCAGAAAAAGATGTTTTTGGTAGGGTGGAAGTGCCTTTTAAAGCTGTGGGAAAATTTATAATTCCTTCCGAAGAAGAAATAAAACAAAACAACCGCGCTCGAAGCGCAAAACTTCGCATTGCGGAAAAAATATAGTTTTCAGAATAAAGAGGGTGTAGTTTCTCTGAATTCATAAAAGAAATGAAAGAAGGTTTTTACAACATAATAAAAGGAAAATTCTTGGTAAGTGATGACGCATTGAAGAACTGGCGTTTCATCATTTTCCTTTCAGTGTTGGCCTTAATCATGATTGGCAGTTCGCATAGTGCAGACAAAAAAGTGCATAAAATTTCAAAATTGAACGCACAGGTAAAAGAGCTAAAAAGTGAATATGTTGATGTTCGGATGCTTTTGATGCAGGCAAGGATGGAGAGCAAAATTATAGCCGCAATGGAAAGCCGCGGTTTGCAGCCTTCATCAACCCCGCCAAAGAGAATTCGAATTGTTAAAACGAAAAAATAGAAATAACGACGAGCAAAAAAATTAAAACTGATTACTAAACACTGTTTACTGAAAAAATGGCTTTCGAAGAAAAAAACATACTAAACCGATTATACATCATTGCCGGATGTATGTTCCTCTTCGCTCTAGCCATAAGTGTTAAATTGATGAATATTCAGTTTGTGGATGGCGAGCAATATAGAGAACTTGCCAAAGAAAATACTACTAAAAATTTTGTAATTCCAGCCAATCGGGGCAATGTTTATGCGGATGATGGCAGTCTTTTAGCTACTTCGGTTCCAAAATATGATATCCGTTTTGATGCCGTAACGGTTTCTTCTGAAGATTTCAATGAAAACCTAAAACCTCTCTCTGAAGGTTTAAGCAAAATGTTTGGTAAGCCGGTTTCCTATTACCTAAATATGTTCCGTAAAGCCCGCGCCGACAAAAACCGGTATTTATTGGTTGTTAAAAATTTGGGCTATTCCAATTACATAAAAGTGAAAAGTCTGCCACTTTTCAACAAAGGCCCATACAGAGGTGGAATTATTGTTGAACAGCGTACTGTGCGTGAACATCCCATTGGGCAAATTGCAAAGCGCACTGTGGGAGATGAAGCTTTTGATCGTCCCGGCTATTATGCTGTAGGTCTTGAGGGGGCTTTTAATAATTTATTGACAGGAAAGGAAGGTCATCGTTTAAAACAAAAAATTGCGCAGGGCCAATGGAAACCTATATCTGATGACAACGAGATAGAACCCCAAGATGGTTATGATATTGTTTCAACCATAAATGTAAATATTCAAGACATTGCGCACCACGCTTTGTTAAAACAATTGGAATATTACGAAGCTGAGCATGGAACAGTAGTAGTAATGGAAGTGGCGACGGGTGAAATAAAAGCTGTTTCAAATTTGGGTAGAACTTCAGATGGAACATATTATGAAAAATTAAACTACGCCATTGGCGAATCACACGAACCTGGCTCCACTTTTAAGGTTATGGCAATGATGGCTGCGCTTGAAGATAAGGTAATTGATACTAGTACTGTTGTGGATACGGGTAATGGAGTAAAAGTTTTCTATGGAAGAAAAATCTATGATTCGCATCGAGGCGGTTATGGAAAAATTTCTGCCGCCCGGGCTTTGGAAGTTTCTTCAAATATTGGCCTTGCTACAATTATTAATGAAGGTTACTCAAAGAATCCCAACAAATTTATCAATCGTTTAAAAAGTTGGCGTCTAAACGAAAAGACTGGAGTTGCCATAAAAGGGGAAGGAAAACCTATGATTCCACAGCCTGGTGACAAAAAATGGAGCAAGAATGCTTTGCCTTCTATGGCCTATGGTTACAATTTACGGCTAACCCCTTTGCAAACACTTACATTCTATAATGCTATTGCGAACAACGGAGTAATGGTAAAACCTCGTTTTATAAAAGAAGTAAGAGCGTGGAACGAAAAAGTTACCACTTATAACACGAAGGTAATAAACCCTAAAATCTGTTCAGATGAGACATTGAAGGAGATAAAGGAAATTATGAAAAACATTGTAAAACAAGGTACGGCGAAATCATTGTATTCCCCAAATTTTTCAATGGCCGGAAAAACAGGAACAGCGCAGACCGAATATTGGATGCCGGACTGGAAGAACAATCGCCGCTACATTTCCTCGTTTGCAGGTTTTTTTCCAGCCGAAAACCCAAAATATTCCTGTATTGTAATTATTCATAAGCCAAGTACTAAAAAAGGGTTTTTCGGTGCCGATGTTTCAGGTCCAGTATTTAAAAGAATTGCCCAAAAAATCTTTACCGATTCTCAAATAATCGATTCTGTGGAAGGTGTTGAAAAAACCGATCCAGTAATTGAAAAAGATTATGAGCAGTATTATGCAAAGCTACAGCAAACGGCCAAAATCATTCCCAATGTTACAGGAATGGCGGGTATGGATGCGGTCTCTCTACTAGAAAATCTTGGACTTAGAGTTCAGGTTGTTGGGAATGGAACAGTTTCCAGTCAATCTATAAAATCTGGAGAAATTTTGAAAAAAGGACAACTAATAACATTGAATTTGTCGTGATATTGTTAAAAGACATATTGTATAAGGTTACCATTGAAAGTGTTGTTGGCAGTACTTCTGTGGCGGTAAACAATTTGGAATTTGACTCTAGAAATGTTTCTTTGAATGATGTTTTCATTGCAATAAAAGGAACGGTTTCAGACGGGCATCAATTCATTAAAAAAGCTGCAGATCAAGGCGCATTGGCAATTATATGCGAAACCCTACCTGAAATTATTGTGAATGGAATAACCTACGTTCAGGTTTCAGATTCACATAAAGCATTGGCTATTATGGCTGCCAATTATTACGGCAACCCTTCTGAAGAATTGAAACTGATAGGGATTACTGGAACCAATGGAAAAACAACGGTTTCTTCATTATTATATAAACTTTTCAAAAAGGCCGGATTAGAGGCTGGTTTGCTTTCCACCGTAAAAATAATGGTTGGAGATATTGAATACAATGCTACACACACAACACCAGATTCATTAACCATCAACAAATTTCTTCGTGAAATGGTAGATGCGGGCATAGAATTCTGCTTTATGGAAGTGAGTTCTCACGGAATTCATCAAAAACGCACGGAAGGCTTGCGTTTTGTGGGAGGTGTTTTTACTAACCTTTCTCACGATCATTTGGATTATCACAAAGATTTTGCAGAATACCGTGATGTAAAAAAATCTTTTTTTGATGAATTGCCAAAAACCGCTTTTGCTTTGGTAAATGTAGATGACAAAAACGGGGTGGTAATGCTTCAAAATACGAAAGCAAAAAAATATACGTACGCCCTAAAAACCTATGCTGATTATAAAGCACAAGTTTTGGAAAGTCAGTTTACAGGACAACTTCTGAAAATAAACAATCAGGAATTATGGGTGAAATTGATTGGCGGCTTTAATGCATATAATTTGCTGGCAATCTTCGGAACAGCGCAACTTTTAGGTTTAGAAGAGCTCGAAATCCTTCAAATTATGAGCACTTTGGAAAGTGTTGGTGGAAGGTTTCAGTATTTAATTTCAGAGAAGAAAATTACAGCAATTGTTGATTATGCGCATACGCCTGATGC
>JAGQYZ010000013.1:5051-5251 GCA_020435865.1 Aequorivita sp.
GCAGCTTCTTTGAGTACCAAGGTGGTTTTTACCAGTGACAATCCACGTAATGAAAACCCAGAAAAAATTATAGAACAAATTGAAGCCGGTGTACCTGCGGAACATTATAAAAAAACGATTTCAATAACAAATAGGAAGGAAGCTATTAAAGCCGCTTGTCAAATAGCCAAGGAAAACGACATCATTTTAATTGCAGGAAA
>JAGQYZ010000296.1 GCA_020435865.1 Aequorivita sp.
CATTGGCGAAAAATAAAACTGGAACAACTTAAACAATTAATTTTGGATTGTGGTGGAATCTTTATTGAAGCAGCTTCTGAATCAAATTCCATAAACCCGAACGAAAATTTCAAAGTAAATATTGAAGCCATCAATCGTGGAAAAAGTACTGTTGTTTTAAAATCCATTAAAAATTCCGAGGGAAAGATACTTTGGGATAAAACGGAAGCATTGCCTTTTAACGATGACAAAAAAAATGAAATAACACTTAATTCCGGAAAACACAATCCGGCCTACTCCTCGCCTTATTGGTTAAATGAAAAAGGAACAGTCGGAATGTATGTTGCTCCCGATGATCTTATCGGACTTCCAGAAACACCTCCATTGGAGCAATTGACTTTTGAGCTACAGTTTGGTAATACTACTATTCCGTTCACCAAAAGCATTATTTATAAATTCAACGATCCCGTAAAAGGCGAAGTATATCGGCCTTTTGAAGTACTTCCTGAAGTTACGGCTTCCATTCCTGAAAAAGTGTTGATTTTTGCTAACGATGAAGCCAAAAATGTTTCCATAATTGTACGTGCCGGAAAAGATGGCGTCTCTGGAAATGTAAGTCTGCAACATCCTGATGGTTGGAAGGTGGAACCTGCTCAGCAAGTATTTCAACTTGAAAGAAACGGCGAAACGGAAACTTTTAATTTTACGGTAACACCGCCAAAAGGACAAAGCAAGGGCTATTTAAAAACACTTGTAACCGCTGAGGGAAAAGTCTTTGATAAAGAATTGGTTGTCATCGATTATGAACACATTCCGTATCAAAGCGTTCTTTTACCATCTGAAGCAAAAGTTGTTAAAATCAATATTCAGAAAAAAGGGCAAAACATTGGCTATATAAACGGAGCTGGCGATGCCATTCCTGAAAGCTTGAAACAGATTGGCTATTCAGTAACAACGATTGATCCCACGGCTATTTCTGAAGAAAAACTGAAAAATTTTGATGCAATCGTAGTTGGAATTCGTGCTTACAATACCGTTCCCGAACTTGCTTTTGTGCAACCTATTCTCAATAAATATGTTGAAAATGGAGGCACATTGATTGTACAGTACAATACAAGCCACCGCTTGGTAACTGAAGACATTGCGCCCTATTTGCTTAAATTATCCCGAGACCGAGTAACCGATGAATTTTCAGAAGTAAAAATGCTTGCCCCAGAAAACCCATTGCTAAACACGCCCAATAAAATCAACGAAAAAGACTTTGAAGGCTGGGTGCAAGAGCGCGGTTTGTATTTTCCCAACGAATGGGCAAAAGAATTCACACCAATACTCGGAATGAAAGATAAAGGTGAAGCTCAAACTAAAGGGGCACTGCTTATGGCAAAATATGGAAAAGGGTATTATATTTATACAGGATTGAGTTTTTTCCGCGAACTTCCCGCTGGTGTTCCAGGAGCATATAGATTGTTTGCGAATATGCTTTCAATCGGAAAATAATTTTTAAAAACCGTGACCGAAGAAAAACAAAAATTCGTCTGGAAATGGAGCTACACCATTGTGCTTCTCATAAATGCTGGCTATATCTATCTGTTTTATTTACTAATGCAAAATTTCACTTAAATGCGACAGATTGACTGGATTGTATTAATAGGAACCCTTCTTTTCATTGTAATTTACGGCACTTGGAAATCGCGACAGCAAAAAAATGTTGGTGATTACTTAAAAGGCGGTAGCACAGCACATTGGTGGACTATCGGGCTAAGTGTTATGGCTACACAAGCAAGCGCTATAACCTTCCTTTCTACTCCAGGGCAGGCTTTTCACGATGGAATGGGTTTTGTGCAGTTCTATTTTGGACTGCCAATTGCTATGGTTATCATCTGTTTGGTTTTTATTCCAATTTATCACAAACTCAATGTTTATACAGCCTACGAATATCTTGAAAGTCGGTTTGATAAAAAGACACGAACCCTTACTGCAATTTTATTTTTAGTACAACGTGGGCTTGCCTGCGGTATCACGATTTTTGCCCCATCAATTATACTTTCAGCGGTTTTGGGCTGGAATTTAATTTACTTGAATGTCATTATCGGCGTACTTGTAATCATTTATACAGTAAGCGGAGGAACAAAGGCAGTTAGCGTTACCCAAAAGCAACAAATGGCTGTAATTTTCTTCGGGATGTTAATTGCGTTTCTTTTAATTCTAAATTATTTGCCCCTTGACATTTCCTTTTCCAAAGCCCTTGAAATTGCTGGTGCCAATGGAAAAATGGACATACTCGATTTTTCGTTCAATCTTGATAACCGATATACCTTTTGGAGCGGAATCATTGGTGGAAGTTTTTTGGCACTCTCCTATTTCGGGACCGATCAAAGCCAAGTGCATCGTTATCTTTCTGGAAGGAGTGTAAAGCAAAGCCAAATGGGTTTAATAATGAACGGCTTGCTAAAAGTACCTATGCAGTTCTTCATCCTGTTGGTGGGAATTATGGTTTTTGTTTTTTACCAGTTCAACAGTTCGC
Organism: Aequorivita sp.; assembly: GCA_020435865.1. GTDB lineage: Bacteria > Bacteroidota > Bacteroidia > Flavobacteriales > Flavobacteriaceae > Aequorivita. Next base: position 2,504 of record JAGQYZ010000296.1, read on the forward strand.
CACTTAATTTTAACCCTTCTGCCGTAAAAGATGTTCAAAAATCTGAATATGCTAGTGAATACAAAGCTTTGGAGGATAAAAAAGAGGCTATTGACAAGCAATTGGCCAAAACTCAAATAAGCTATTCAAAAGCTGAAAGTGAATTGGAGAAGCAAAACTATATTCAAGAAATAAAACAATTGAATACTTCTGAAAACCAATTGAGAGCTCAATCTGTTTCATTAATAAATAAAGCAAATCCAAATGCTGAAACCAACGATAAGGATTATGTTTTTATACATTTTATTCTTAACAATCTTCCACGTGGTTTGATTGGTTTGCTTTTGGCCGTAATTTTAAGCGCGGCCATGTCTTCCACAGCTTCGGAACTGAATGCGTTGGGCAGCACAACAACCATTGACCTATACAAAAGAAACGTGCCGGGAAAAAGGGAAAAACATTATGTGGCAGCTTCGCGCGGGTTCACACTTTTGTGGGGAATCATTGCAATTTTGGTGGCTTGTACGGCAAATTTATTTGTCAACTTGATACAACTTGTAAATATTATAGGTTCTATTTTCTACGGAAATGTCTTGGGGATTTTTCTACTAGCATTCTTTGTAAAATTCGTGCGGAGCAAAGCAGTTTTTATCGCTGCGCTAATCACTCAAGTAATCATTATCTATTTCTGGTCTATAGACCTTATGCCATATCTATGGCTAAATTTGGTGGGTTGTGCCATTGTTATGGGGATAGCGATTTTATTACAAATTTTATTGCCAAAGAAAAATGATTTCGAAATAGCAATTTCCAAAAATTAGTCCCTGACTGTACTCGACTGACATTAAATTAGTAATTAAAACTATTTCCTGAAAATCAATTTCGATATACGATTATTCCCCGAAGCAAAAGCAATGCTATCGTTTACAAATTCAAGGGCAAAAAAACCTTCTTTTGAAAGTTCTTTCCAGTTTTTTCCACCATCGCCACTAAAGGAAATTCCGGGTGAGCCCACGGCAACAATCCCCTGCCCTTCTGTTTCGGGAATAAATTTTACGGAAGATCGATAGCCCGGTTCTTTTCCGTTGGCAATCAATTTCCACGTTTTACCGCCATTTTTGGTTACCGCTTTGTTACCTTCATTAAATGGTTTATCTTCCCAGTTTCCACCGAAAATGATCCCATGATTTCCATCACTAAAATCAATACTATAAATACCCGTCATTGCTTTTCCTTGGACTATTGGTGTATTAAAAATCTCCCAAGTTTTCCCTTTATTGGAAGTATGCATTACTCGCGATTTTCTTCCTCCTGTTGCAACCCAGGCATTATCGCCAAAAACGGCTATATTGCTATTACTCGCTGCAAAGGCAGCTTCTCCTTTTTCAACTTTTGGAAGGTTTTCACAAGGCAATTTTTCCCAAGTATTTCCACCATCGCGGGTTATAATTATAGACATGCAGTTTTCAACGGGGTCGCCTATGGCAATACCTTCATTTTCGTTCCAAAACTTCATGGAATCATAAAATACCTTTTCTCCTTTTTCAGTATAAACCTCTTCAATATTGGTTGCTTCGGTACCGTTAAACCCAATTTTATAAAGCACAGCCGGATTGGCAATGCTCAAAACAAAAACCGCCTCCTTTGTCGTTGCAATTGAACGAAAATGAAGCAATGAATCATCGTATTTAATAATTGCCAATTTGGGAGTATCGCCATCAATCAACCCTACCTTGCCTTTATCTGCCGCAAACCAAACCCTATTTTCATCCAAGGGTTGTATGGCACGAATACTCAAACTATCTATAAAAACAGGAGTTATTTCAACGGAATTGATTTCAATTTCTGTTTTCTCCTGACAGGAAATGAGTGATAAGGCAGCAAACAGTATGAGTATAAAACGCATAGATTCAATTTTTTGTCAAAAGTAACAATTATAAAATTCCAAATAGCATATTCCGTATTTCGTATTTCAAAAATCTAACTTTAAAAAGATACCTTTGCAGACAATTAAACATAATAATGAAATTACACAGATAATTAGTATTTGCCACCATAGATTCCCTTCACTTAATTTTTAACGAAAATAAGCAGGCGGACAAAGTTCTCAAAAACACTTTGAAACGCGACAAACGTTGGGGCGCTCGCGATCGTGCCTTTATTGCCGAAACCACCTATGATATCATACGTTGGAAACGTTTGTATGCCGAGATTGCTGAAGTAGGCGAGCCGTTTGACCGCCCGAATCTTTTTAGATTGTTCACCGTTTGGGCAACCTTGAACGGAATAGCGATCCCAGAATGGAAACAATTTGAAGACACTCCAACCCGAAGAATTAAAGGGAAATTCGACGAACTCACAAAAATAAGAAAGTATCGCGAATCAATCCCTGATTGGTTGGACGAATTGGGACAAAAGG
>JAGQYZ010000297.1 GCA_020435865.1 Aequorivita sp.
AAGTATTTCCACCATCGCGGGTTATGATTATCGACAGGCAGTTTTCAACTGGGTCGCCAATTGCAATACCTTCCAGTTCGTTCCAAAATTTCAAGGAATCATAAAAGACATCATCTCCTTTTTCAGTGTAGACCTCTTCAATATTCGTTGCTTCTCTTCCGTTAAAGCCTATTTTATATAACACTGCGGGGTTTGAAATGCTCAACACAAATACAGCTTCTTTCGTGGTCGCAATGGAGCGAAAATGTAGTAATGAATCACCATACTTAATATTTGCAAGTTTTGGGGTGTCACCATCAATTAGACCAACTTTACCTTTATCTGCTGCAAACCAAACCCTATTTTCGTCCAAAGGTTGTATGGCGCGAATGCTTAGGCTATCAATAAAAACAGGAGAGATTTCAACGGATTTGAATTCAATTTCGGTTTTCTTTTCACAGGAAACAAAAGCTAAAACAGCAACAAAGGCAATTATATAACGCATACAATCAATTTTTTGTCAAAAGTAAGAATAACTTAAAGAGATTCGTGAATTCGCAGATGTTTAATTCAATTATAAGTTGCTTTATTGTTTAGAATTTCTTTATCAATTTTGATTTAGATTTCTTTTAGCCATTTGTATTTCAAAAATCTAATTTTAAAAAGATACCTTTGCAACCGCAAATTGCAGAAAATGAAACTACACAGAAATTTAGTATTCGCTACCATAGATTCCCTACACTTGATTTTTAACGAAAACAAGCAGGCAGACAAAGTGCTTAAAAACACTTTAAAGCGAGATAAACGTTGGGGTTCACGTGATAGAGGGTTTATTGCTGAAACTACATATGACATTGTCCGCTGGAAGCGATTGTATGCTAAAATTGCGGAAGTACGTGAACCATTTGATCGTCCAAATCTTTTTAGATTATTTACTGTTTGGGCAACCTTAAATGGAATTGCAATTCCAGAATGGAAACAGTTTGAAGACACACCAACTCGCAGAATTAAGGGAAAATTTGATGAGCTTTCAAAAATAAGGAAATACCGCGAATCCATCCCTGATTGGTTGGATGAATTGGGACAAAAGGAACTGGGGAAAAAATGGGATAAGGAAATTGCAGCTTTAAACCAGCAGGCAGATGTTGTTTTACGTGTAAATACCTTAAAAACAACGATTGAGAAACTTCAAAATGAATTGGCAGATTTAGAGGTTGAAACCGAAACCATAAAAGGCTATCCCGATGCTTTGAAGCTAAAAGAACGCAGCAATGTTTTCACGACCGATGCTTTTAAAAATGGCCTTTTTGAGGTTCAAGATGCCTCTTCGCAAAAAGTTGCTGAAATACTCGATGCAAAACCTGGAATGCGAGTAATTGATGCTTGTGCGGGAGCTGGCGGAAAAAGCCTTCATATTGCGACTATGATGGAAAATAAAGGTCAGCTTATTGCAATGGATATTTACGAAAACAAGTTGAACGAGTTGAAACGTCGCGCCAGACGGAATGATATTTTCAACATTGAAACCCGAGTGATAGATTCCACGAAAGTGATAAAAAAATTAATTGATAAGGCTGACAAGGTTTTAATTGACGCCCCCTGCTCTGGTTTGGGCGTTTTAAAAAGAAACCCAGATGCAAAGTGGAAACTACAGCCAGAATTTATGGATAAAATTCGCGCCACACAAAAAGAACTGCTCAATAGTTACTCACGGATGGTGAAGCCCGGAGGACAGTTGGTTTATGCAACCTGTTCCATTCTTCCTTCGGAAAACGAATTGCAAGTGAAAGCTTTCTTAAGCCGCGAAGAAGGAAAAGATTTTACCCTTTTAAATGAAGAAAAAATAATGCCCAGCAAAAGCGGATTTGATGGATTTTATATTTCTTTGCTTCAGAAAAAATAGTGCCAGACAACAAACAATTTAGATTTATGAAAAAATTATTTACCCTATTTCTATTAGTAAACCTACAAACCTTTTATGCGCAACAACCTTATTACAATGATGTTGACCTTACTCTGACGGGACAAGACCTCTATTTTGCGCTACAACAAAAAATTGAAAATGCGAGCAACTCCTTTAATTATGGTGACACAAAGGAATCAATGAAAATTACTGATGAAGATCCAGCAAACAATAACAATGTTTTGTTGCTCTACGGCTATGATGACACTGGAAGTTGCACCACAGACCGCAGCCGTGATAAAAATGATTTTGGAGGTGGAACCTGCCAATACAACCGTGAACACACTTTTGCCCGCTCCAATGCAAACCCTCCAATGGGAGATGTTAACAATAGCTCAACGGGAATATTAGCAGATGCGCACAATATTCGTCCTTCTGACCAACAAATGAATGGAAACCGAGATAATAAAAAATTTGCTGCAGGCTCAGGAAATGCAGGTCCAGTGGGTAGTGGAAACTGGTATCCTGGGGACGAATGGAAAGGCGATGTAGCCCGAATAATGATGTATATGTATACGCGTTATGGCGATCGCTGTTTACCTTCTTTAAATGGTGCTGGTGCTTTACAGGGCGCAACAGATATGCTTCAGGTTTATCTTCAATGGAATGCTGAGGATCCTGTTAATAATTTTGAAGACCAGAGAAATCCACATTTGGAAACCGCCTATGGAAACCGAAATCCTTTTATTGATAATCCCTATTTGGCAACTTTAATATGGGGAGGTCCAATGGCTGA
>JAGQYZ010000298.1:0-630 GCA_020435865.1 Aequorivita sp.
TAGTATGGTCCAGTGGGAAAGGAACACAATGCAATCGCGCACTAGCGGGCTACAATAGGAAATAGAAGAGTTAACTTAAATAATGTTCAAGTCGCCATGGCTGGAACAGATCGCCTTTACTATGCAGTGGCAGTAGAAAAAATAAGGGAGGACTGAAGCTAATGTAAAGTTTAGCCTTGCCAAAAGCATGGAATTCAAATGGTATTGCCGGGTTGCGCTACCTATGTATTCATTGGAAATGGAGACATAATTTCAGCTACGCTTCCCAAAAGGGTACATGTGAATGCATACATATAACATTATATTTTAACTGATGCCGCCAAGGGGAAAATAGTCAATCAATTGCAGATGGCACTTGTTTAAACATTGAACTAATAAAAGCGGGTTAAAAATTTTAAGTCTTGAATAAAAAAAACTCCCGAAGATAATCCGGGAGTTTTTTGTGATACATAAATATTTCAACTACAAAACCCCAACTTCAACCATACATTCCCGCATCATTTGGTAGGTACGGGCAATATCATTGTCCAGTCCAATACTAAAACGAATCAATCCATCGCTAAGCCCCATTTTCTTTTGCTCCTCTTCTGGAATTTCAGAAGAAGTGGAAGAACCCGGCGCACTGAAAAG
>JAGQYZ010000298.1:702-1819 GCA_020435865.1 Aequorivita sp.
GCTTTATCAATTCCCCCCACATCAATGGTCAACATGCCGCCGAAACCGTATTCTTTGTTCATCATTCTCTTGAATAGCTCGTGACCAGAATGTGACTTCAATCCAGGGTAAACAGTTTTCAAACCATCGGCTTCAAACTTTTCCGCTAAATACAAAGCATTCGCACTGTGCTGTTTTATACGAATGTGAAGCGTCCTTAAATTTTTCAATATAGAAGCCGCACGCAAACTGTCCATTGCGGGGCCGAGCAACATATTGGCTCCATCGTTTACATTCCGAAGGGCATCAATAAACTCCTGTGTGCCACAAGCTACACCCCCCATAGTATCACTACTTCCATTGATGAATTTCGTCAAACTGTGTAAAACAACATCGGCTCCCAAATCTGCAGGCGAAATGCTTAAAGGTGAAAAGGTATTGTCAACCAATAACTGCAATCCGTGTTTCTTCGCAATTTTTGAAAGTGCTTCAATATCGGCAATTTCCAATAGCGGGTTGCTCACGGCTTCGCAGTAAAGGATTTTTGTGCTTTTTGTAATGGAAGCTTCAACTTGCTCCAAATTCGTAATATCCACAAAGGAAGTTTTAATATTCAGCTGTGGGGCAAAGTTTTTCAGAAAGGCATAGGTTCCTCCGTAAATAGTTCTACTGGAAACGATATGGTCGCCAGCCTTACACAATTGTAGTATTGCCGGGGTAATAGCGCCCATGCCACTTGCGGCAACATTTGCGGTCTCAGTGCCTTCCATTGCTGCCAATGCCTGTCCCAAATATAAATTGGAAGGGGTAGAATGGCGCGAATATAAATAACAGCCCTCTGCGTTCCCTTCAAAAGTGTCAAACATTGTTTTTGCCGAAAGAAAGGTATAGGTTGAAGAATCTGAAATGGAAGGATTAACGCCTCCAAATTCACCAAAGTACTGTAAATCCTGAATTTTGTCTGCTGGTTTAAAAGCCATGTTTTTGTTTTTCTGGTTGTCCTGCAAATTTGCGAAAATTTAAAAGAGTGGTAAAATTCTAAAGCACTTCCTTTTAAAAGTTTTCTTTTCAGAATTGCGGAAACTTTATTGATTATAACTTTTACTATCTAAGCTTTAACTGTTAAATTTGCACTTCA
>JAGQYZ010000299.1 GCA_020435865.1 Aequorivita sp.
TATAGGTTGATAAATACTTCTTCTGATTTCAAAGAAAACCATTTCGACACCATTATTATTGGTAGCGGCGTGGGCGGGCTTTCTGCAGCTATTTGTTTGGCTCGCGCCGGACAAAAAGTTTTGGTTTTGGAACAGCACGATGTGCCCGGCGGTTGGTGTCATAGTTTTTATTTAAATGGACATCGTTTCACGCCAGGAGTGCATTATGTTGGTCTTTTGGAAAAAGGACAATCCACTGCCCAGCTTTACGAAGGATTGGGCATTGCAAACGATCTTACATTTTTCAGAATGAATCCTTCTGCCTATGAACATGCATACATTGGCAATGAACGTTTTGACTTTCCTGGAAATTTTGATGCATTGGTCAAGTCGCTAATTGAAAGGTTTCCAAAGGAAGAAAAAAATATAAAAAAGTATCTAAACCTTGTTAGAAATGTGAGTGCAGAACTGCAACTCCTTCCAGATGTGGAAGGATTTTGGCAGCACTTAACCATTCCCTTTCGAACCAAAAATATGGGAAAATATGCGCTTTTCAGTTTAAAGCGGGTTATTGATTGGCATATTAAAGATCCGCTACTTAAAAAGATTCTCAATATTCAGTTTGGCGATCACGGCTTGGCTCCTGCAACGGCAAGTTTTCCGTTGCATTGTGCTGTCATGGACCATTATTTCAATGGAGGTTTTTATCCTTGCGGTGGCGGTGCGGCAATTGTGAAAGCAATGACGACTGCAATAAAAAAATATAATGGCGAAGTGAAAACGCAGCAATCAGTGAAGCGAATTTTACTTGAAGGAGTGAAGAAAAAAACGGCAATTGGCGTTGAATTGGAAAGTGGGGAGCGGCTATTCGCCAAACGGATAATTTCAAATGCAGATCCAAATAGTACGTATCAAAAGCTTATTGGGGAAGAAAATTTGAGTAGAAGGCTTCAAAAAAAACTAAATAAAACTAGCTATTCCTGTACTTCCTTAATGTTATTTTTAACGGTGGAAATGGATTTAAAAGCTTCCGGAATTGATTCCGGAAATATCTGGCTGATGCCGAACGAGGACATGGACACCGTTTATGAAAGAATGATGATGCCAGATATAACCAATGATGAAGCCTTTGAGGGAATGTTTATTAGCTGTACAACTTTAAAAGATCCTTCCAGTTTTGATGGAAGGCACCACAGCATCGAGGCTATAACGTATTTAGATTATAAAACCTTTGAAAAATTTGAAAGTGAAAGCGAAAATCGTTCAGAAGAATATCTTCAATTTAAAGCGCTTTTAACGGAAAAGATGTTGAAGACATTGGAAAAGGTATTGCCCAATATTAGGGCACACATTATTCATAAGGAGCTAGGAACACCAATTACAAATGAGTATTATATAAATTCAACAAAGGGTAGTGTCTATGGAACCGAGAAAAAACTTACCCAAATTGGTCCTTTTGCCTACAAAGCAAAGAGCGAAATAAAAAACCTCTATTTGTGTGGCGCCAGTATTGTGAGCCACGGAGTTGCGGGTGCTGGTTATTCTGGTGTACAGACGGCTGGAGAAATTTTGAAAAAGAAACAAAAGGAACTTTTGAAAACAAATTCCCAACAGCGCATAACTATATTGGAGGCTGAGAACAATGCTGATTATCCAATATGGCTTACGAATAAAATTGAAAGTAAAAAAAGAAAAATAGCGAGTAGATAAACGATTAATTTTATTGTAAATTATAAAATCTACAAGCAGCTTGTTAAAATTTAGAATATGCTTCATTTTTTTAAGTTTTTAAAATAAACAATCTTAAAAAGGTTATTTGTCAATTATAATTTTATCTTTGCAACTTATTATAAATTTTTTAATTAATTACAATGAACAAAGGAACAGTAAAATTCTTCAACGACACCAAAGGTTTTGGTTTTATCACTGAAGAAGGAACAAACAAAGAACATTTTGTACACGTTACAGGCCTAATCGATGAAATTCGTGAAGGTGACGAAGTAGAATTTGATCTTCAAGAAGGAAAAAAAGGATTGAACGCGGTTAACGTAAAAGTACTTTAATACACACAATTTTTTTAAGGCAAAAAGCCTCCCAATTTGGGAGGCCGTTTTTTTTGGCGATTTTTCATAATGTGAAATAATTAAAGAATTTGTGATGACAAATAGTTGATTCTTACGATTTTATTATAAATTTATAATAACTAACTAAAATCAAATTTCAATATGAAAAGATCAACACTACTATTGATGGTGTTGTGCATGCTGACCATCCAGCTTTCCGCGCAACAAAAAAACCCAGAAAAAGAAAAGGAAGCTGCACGATTGGCTACTAAGCCTTCATCCATTTCGCTGGAAAAACTTATTGCTCAGAAGAGTGATTCGTATGTAATTACGAATGAAAATACAAGTAAAAAGAGTGGTGTTCGACACGTGTATTTGCGGCAGGCAATTAACGGTCTAGAGGTTTACGGAACGGAATCGAGTATTCATTTTGATAAGACCGGCAAGGTTTTAACCCAACACAATTACTTTTTGGCCGATGTTCAGGCAACACTTAAAAACAGTTCTCAGGGTATGAATGCCCGTCAGGCAATCGCCTCGGTAGCATCCCAAATGGGGTACAAGGTTTCCAACCTACAAGAAATTAAAAGCATCGGCGGCAAAAATAAAGCCGCCATTTTTAATAAGGCAAGTATTTCTTTAGTAGATATTCCAGCCAAATTGATGTATTATTATAAAGAAGGGGTAGGCACTCAATTGGTTTGGGAGCTTTCCATAGCCGAAACAACTTCTTCAGACTGGTGGAATTTCCGTGTTAATGCTTCAACCGGAAAAATTATAGACAAAGATAATTGGACCGTTTCCTGTAACATCATGGATGGTCATAACGAACATTTTCATGGGGAAGAAGCCCCTGCAATACCAACGATTGTTGGCCCACTCAATGAAAATGAAGCTGCAAAAAAATACAACAATACTTCTAAAACTATTGTTTCTGAAGTTGCACCAGCTTTGGTAGGTGGCTATAGAGTATATGCAATGCCAACAGAATCGCCAAATCATGGGCCTCGTACTTTGCAAAATAATCCTGATAATGCAATAGCCTCTCCTTTTGGGTGGCATGACACCAATGGTGTTGCGGGACCTGAATCTACACTAACAACTGGTAATAATGTGGATGCCCACAAAGGTACAGATCGACCAGATGGAACTGCTTCATTAACTTTTGACTTTGCAATTGATTTAAATCAAAACCCTGCTTTAAACACAGCTCCTTATATAACTAATTTATTCTATTGGAGTAATATAACACACGATGTATTGTATCAATATGGTTTTGATGAAGCCAGTGGTAACTTTCAAGAAAATAACTATGGAAATGGCGGTGCTGGATCAGACAGTGTAAATGCCAACGCGCAAGCTTCGGGAAATTGCAATGCCAATTTTGGCACTCCTGCCGATGGTTCAAACCCAACCATGAATATGTATTTATGCAACCAATCAACCCCTTCCCATGATGGTGATCTTGATGCGGGAGTTGTTGTTCACGAATACGGCCATGGTGTTTCAAACAGACTTACTGGAGGACCTAGCAATGTAGGTTGTTTAAATAATGGAGAGCAAATGGGTGAAGGATGGAGTGATTTTTATGGTCTATTGCTAACTATTGAACCAGGCGATACAGGTACAGATGCAAGAGGAGTAGGGACCTATTTGTTAGGAGAACCTATTACAGGACCTGGAGTGAGAACTCAAAAATACAGTACAGATTTTGCGGTTAACAACCATACGTATGATGATATTAAAACATCTTCTGCTGTACATTTTATAGGAGAGGTTTGGGCCACGATGCTATGGGATATGACATGGGGAATTATTGCGACAGATGGCTTTGACCCCGATGTTTATAATGGAACAGGAGGAAACAACGTAGCTTTAGCCCTTGTTACAGAAGGTTTAAAACTACAACCATGTAGCCCAGGTTTTGTTGACGGTCGTGATGCTATTTTGGCAGCAGATCAGGCATTGTATGGAGGGGCTCATATATGTGCTATTTGGGACGCTTTTGCAAGAAGAGGTTTAGGGTACAGTGCTAGCCAAGGTTCATCAAATAGTAATACAGACGGAACAGAAGCTTTCGATTTACCCCCAACATTTTCAAGTTTTAATGCGATTGATGAAATATGTCTTTCTGATGGAATTCAAACGGGACTAGCTGGTGGAAACCCAGCAGGCGGTGTTTATAGCGGAGCAGGTGTAACCGATGATGGCAATGGAATGACTTTTACTTTTGACCCAGCAGTGGGGGGTCCAGGCTTGGTTACCGTTACCTATACTGTTAACGATTTTTGCTCTGGTTTGCCAACCGCTATAACTGATGATATAAATGTAACCAATGAGCCACCGACTATAATATGTATGGGCTCAGGAAATATACCAATGACAGGCTCACAGTCCAGTAGTCCAGGAACAGCAATCCCTGATAATAATCCAACCGGGGTTACAGTAACGATGAATGTTACCGAAAATGTTTCCATGACAGATTTGGATGTAAACTTAAACATTACGCATACTTGGGTAGGTGATCTTATCGTAACAATAAAATCGCCAGCCGGAACAACAGCTACAATTATAGATAGACCGGGAAGAATAACAACGGGTTCAGGGTGTTCAGGTAATGACATACTCGCTACCTTGGATGATGAAGCTGCCACTCCTG